>JACPFH010000573.1 GCA_016183075.1 Deltaproteobacteria bacterium
CACAGGCCAGCCCTGCGGATGGATCACGCATCTGAGGTAATTACCCTAGAACGGGTTGAAATCACAATCAGGTAAAACCCTGATTTGGACCAGGAAAATACATGAGTTCGGCACGCCTTCCCTTTGAAGCCCGAGGGGGACGAGGAGAAAGGCCGCGGACGTCCCTTTCCGCGACCGAGGGGGCGACCGAAGGGGCGACCGAAGGGGCGACCGAAGGGAGCGCGAGCGAGGCTGCGGACGTAGCAATATGTAGGCTGGTGCAGGCCCTGACCATTTTGAACTGTTTGAACGTTTGGAACGTTTTGAACGCCGAACCGGTTCAAGCCGTTCAAGTCGTTCAAATCGTTCAACCGGTCGGCATGAACGTATCAGCCGCGGCCTGGCTCTGTGGACCCCGCCCTACTGGTCGACCCAGCCGACGAGGTCTGGCAACGGCTCCCTTCTCGCCGGATTCCCGCGCCTGTCTCGAAAGATGAGTTCGTCCGCGTCGAGATCGTATTCGGGGATTTCGGGAGCTTCCCAGCGGATCAGAAAATACTGGTAGAAGGGCATATAGAGGCTGCCGAGATTCTGGTTATGCACGAACAGGTATTCCGGCAACAATCGGACATCCATGCCGGCATGATAGTGCCGGACCCAAACGTAGTCGCCAAGCACCTCCAGCTTCAAAAAAGGCGGGTCACGGTAGAGCTTGAGTCGCACATTTTTCTGTGCCGCCTTGAGGTCCTTCAGAAACTCGATGCTCTGCTGGATCTGCTCCTTGAAGCTCTCGACGGTAACTCCCGGGTCGAGCATGCTCTTGGCGCGGGAGACAGCTCCTTCGCTCGACGGATCCAGGAGCATGATTTTCGCCTCCCGGCACCTCTTCAAAACGTTATGGAGATCGCCCTTGGGGTCGACGAAGGTCCGAAAGCCCGTTGACGCGATGACCATCACGTCCTTGGCGAAGCCCTGCCTCTCCTTGAGCCTTCGGACTCTCCTCTGCGCAAGAAGGCTCTCCGGCGAAGCGAAATAGTCCATGCCAGCCCTCCGTGCCATACGCGAAAATTTTCGATCTCTCCAGCCCGCCCCGAAATAATTGATAAAAAGGATCAGCAATACCGCCAGCGTTATCTCGACCGCCACCAGAAAGATCTTCTCGTTTTCGATCAGCGACCAGTAAGCGAGAAAATGTTGCGCGATCCAGCTCACGGTCGCCGGCAGCGATAAGGCAATGCCCGCGCTCAGCGCGACGACCGCGACGTGATAGACGATGGACAAACACCGCTTGACGACGCCCAGACTCGCCAAGCCGAGTCCGGACAAAAATCGAGCGGCGCTCTCGATCACTTTTCCCGGTGCAACTCCCTTGGGCAACTTCATCCTGCAAATGAGAATTCATGAAGGTCGAAAAACCGTCGCGTTTTACCAAACCGGGTCAGGAGAGAATAAGCAGCGACGCCACCAACAGAAAGGCGATGTCTCTGGCCAGGGCTCGACGGCTACGGACCATCCGCTCCGCGAGCGAGGCGATGAGATCCAGCCGGTCATCGCTCAGCGTGGACAGTTTCTCCCTCGCCTTTAGCGGCAACCGGTGGTTTTCCAGCTTGCTCTGCAAAGCTGAAAGGATGTGGACGATCTCAGCGCGGCGGTCGCCCCTGACAATGCCGGCAGGCGGCCCGGGATCGGTAAAGCTCCTCTGAGCTGGCGAGGCTGCGCCAACGCTCCCTATCGTGATCGCCACGAGAATAAATACAACCAGCGGTAGAGGCACCCGTTTACGCATTGTGGGTCGGCAATCAGTCCACGTCGCACAAATCGAGTAGTCTATCTCTGGGCTAAGCTCCCTCGGGAAGCGCGCTTTCGGCTGCGGCCGATGGGTTCGTGCCATGAGTCGTACCGTCTGTAATCGGACGTCCGCAGCCTCACTCGTGCTCCCCTCCGTCGCGGGCAAGCACGGCCGCGGCCTGATGGCTCGGCCCGCGAGGAGCTTTCGAGGGTTCGGCCGGGGCGCCTGCTTGCGTTGGGGTCCAGGAGATGCCTTCCCGATAAACCAAAATCTCGACGCGACGATTTTTGCCGCGCCCTTCCGTTGTGGAGTTCTCGGCCGACGGAGCGCTCATACCGTACGAAACCGTGACAACACGGGTAGGATCGAGCTTCTTCCCGGCGATGAGATAGCGAGCCACGCTATCTGCTCTTCTCTGTCCTAACTCGTAATTATAATCCTCGGATCCGACGCCGTCCGTGTGACCGGCGACGAGGAAGATGGTTCTCTGCCCTTCACCGAGATCACCCCTCAGGTCGCTCAAAAAACCGTCAATCTCCCTCTTCGCAGGCTCGGCCAGCGCAGCCGAGTTGGAGGCAAAGGCGGCTCCCTCTCCTTGTTCCAGCACCAGACGCCTCTCCAACTGTAATTGGGCGAGTTGAGCGAGCGCCTGCTCAGCCTTGGCATCGACTTTCCCTGACTCTTCCTCAACCCAGCTTGGCGTTGCCACACATCCCTGGAGGAGGAGCAAAGAAAGGATACCAGCTATCTCGTTCCTCATCTTCACTCCTCCTCCTTAATAAAGACCCCGAATCGCCCTAACTATCCGCACTGGTCGGATTGGTTTCGCGCTCCCGAAGCTGAATTTCCTCGGCGTACGCCAGGATCATGCCTTCAGGGGTCTTAACTTCGCCGCTGACAATTCGCCATCCGTTCATATCCGGGTCAGCAAAATCTGGCAGGACGCGGATTTCAGCATCCGGGAAAAGGTTCTTCGCATCGGCCGCATTTGAGGCATTGACCCAGACCTCAGTCCTGTATTCCGCTTCCTCAGCCGCTGCTGTCCCTGTTAGAAAGACGGCAAAAGCCACAACGAGAGCAACTGCCAATAACATCTTCTGCATCTCTGTCACCTCCTTTCATCGACTCTTAACACTCACTCTATGCAGCAAAGATGATACCAAACCTGCCGTTCCCTCTAAGTCGCGAATTTTCAAAACGCTTCTGTGTAGCGATCTATTTCGGCTAAAATCTGTTGCAGGTATTTTCCTACACGAAAGTGAAGGGAACCTCGATCCAAGAAGGCGCTCGGCGAAATTCCCGACGCCGTCTCAAAGCGGGTCTTTTCTGGCGCGAAATCATAGATTGATCGCGGAATTTTTTTGCTGCTCGTTCGGCAGAGATCCTTTCAGTAGCAAACCTTCTTTTCTATACGCACGATAGGCGGACAGGACCCTGCTCGCATAACTCCGTTGGAGCTCCTTCCCGCTGCTAATGTGCTTCCGCACTCGAGTGGGGCCCCAGTTGTATGCGGTCAATGCCACTTCAAGGTCTGTGAAAATCTTTTTCAGATAGCCCAAATAAAAGACTCCAAGGCGGATATTGACGACCGGGTCTTCCAGGCTTTTTTTCGCATCCTTGATCTCGACTTCGGCCTCTTCCGCAAAAGCAACCGCCACGATCGGCCGGAGCTGCATCAGCCCGCGCGCTCCACGGCGCGACACCGCTCGATGACGGAAAGAGCTTTCCACTTCGATCATGGCCAAAACCAGGGTTGGATCAATGGCATGTTTCCGGCTTTCCGCCAAAATCGTGCGCGCGACATCCCAGAGGGAAGATTCTGACAAACCGATCGCGTTCGATTTGAGCACGGTATAGATTTGCAACGCATCATGCTGCAACGCCGCTTCGGCTTGCGCCAGCAGGTCGGCCCGCGCACGAATTTCATCCGGCTCTCGATCGGAAGGGATCAAGAACAGCAAGCCTAACAGCACCGCGTTAGCTAGAACCCGGAGCCTTCTCTGAGCCGGCTGGCGGCCGCTCCAGACCGTGTCAGATGAATTCTTTCTTTGACACGCGTGAACTTTTCGCAGCACGGAACGCATCGCAACCTTCGGGAAACTTCCCGGGCGGGACAGGGGTCTACCTCCGCCTTGGGACCGACGAAGGCTCCTGAGCCGCCACCGGCGAAATGTCCGCCTCGCTGAAGTCTTTGGTCTTCTCTACCATCGCCTCTCGTGCGGCCAGCACGCGAACAGGGCCGACCTGTTTGCTGTAGGTCTTGATCAGCCAAACCCGCCCCGTCAGGCGGTTCATCTTGTAGGCCACATCCACAGTACCGTTGGGTGCGGTGATGGTGTAAAGACCGCCGAACAACACGAACAGAACAAAGAAAACGATTGCTCCGCTGAAGAGCCAAAACAGTTTCTCTTTCATTGTGTTCCTTCCCTTTCAGTTCATCTTTAGTTTCGGTCGCCAATCTGTCAATTCGGGTAAGACCCTAATCCGGCACAAGAATAATCCTCAAGGGCGTGCGACCGTGTCAGTGCAGCGCCTTCCTGCGGGCGGCCCCGACCAATTGCATGAGCTCTGCCCTGCTAAATGGCTTCCTGAGGAAGCTCGCCCCGTATTGTCGCTTCTCCTCTTCCAACACCTTGTCGAATCTCCCGGCATCGCCGCTTACGTATACGGTGCTTACATACGGGTCATGCCGCCTTATGTTGCGCACCATTTGCGGACCATTTTCATGCGGCATTTCGAGATCGCTAATGACCAGATCCGGCTTGAAGCGGAGGTATGCAAAATACCCTTCGCGCCCGTCCCCGGCCGTCCTAACCTCATGCCCCGCCGCCTCTAAAACCATCTGGACGATAAACGCCAGGGTTTCATTATCGTCGACAAACAATACTTTCAATTTTTCCACGCCGTTTTTTCTTTTCGTCATGACCCAGATGTCTATTGCGTCAAAGCGCAAAACTTATGCCAACGCCCCTTCCGCGCGGGGCGCCTATTTCTGCGCACATTTTCGGGATAGATCTTGAACCAGGACAGATCTGTCTGGAGGGAATTCCCTGCAGCCGCTATCAAACTCCTCCTTGCTCCCACTCGCGGACACTGCCCGGCGAGTCTGGAGCATCCGGGAGGCTTTGACCCGGCTGGCAACCATGATAGTCTGAATTTTAAGACGGCGTGACCGCGTCGAAGCGAGCAATTTCCTCACTCCGCAGGAAAACTTCAGATGTTTGAGTCATTTTGGAATATCGCAATCTCGGACGTAATCGACATCCTCCTCGTCGCAGTCCTTCTCTACACCAGCATCGCGTGGGCGCAAAAAACACGGGCCGCCTTTGTCGTCAGGGGCATGTTCATACTGGCAGCGGTGTACATCTTGGCTCGCCAATTACAGCTCCAGTTGACGGCGTGGATCTTTCAAGGCTTCTTCGCCATCTTCCTGATCATCATCGTGGTCATCTTTCAAGAAGAGCTCCGGCAGTTCTTCGAGCGAATCGCGATCTGGAGCTTGACCTCCAAACCGCCGCCACCGCTGCGGCCTGGAGCGGTGGACATTCTGGTCAGGAACTTGGCCGACCTCGCCAAGGACAGGATCGGAGCGCTGCTGGTGGTGCGCGGTAACGATCCACTGGAAAGGCACATCATGGGGGGGATCGAACTCGACGGCAGAATCAGCGGCCCGTTGCTTAAAAGCGTTTTCGACCCCCATTCACCCGGGCACGACGGCGCCGTGATCGTAGAGAGAGAGCGAATCACGCGCTTCGCCGCCCACCTGCCTCTTTCGGAGAACTTTCAGCAATTGGCCGGCCTCGGAACGCGCCACAGCGCGGCTTTGGGCCTGGCCGAACGAACCGATGCCCTGTGCATCGCCGTCTCCGAGGAAAGGGGGACAATTTCTGTCGCCCGGGACGGAAGGCTCCGAGAAAGCACGAACCTTCAGGAGCTGGGCGCCATGATGCAGGACTTCTTGCAAGAAAAGTATCCCAGGCGAGAAGGCAAGAAGTTGTCAATCGGGCTTATACGGGAAAATTGGATCTCGAAAGTGGTCGCTCTCGGCCTTGCGGTCGGTTTTTGGTACGTCTTCGTGCCCGGTTCAAAGACGCTCCAAGCGACCTACGAGATCCCGGTAAATGTCGAAAATCTATCGCCGGATTTCCGACTGGAACGGATCCAGCCGTCCCAGGTCACCGCCACCTTCATCGGCCCGCGCCGGGCGTTCTACCTGTTCGACCCAAAAACATTAAAGGTGACAGTGGACGTGTCTCTGGCTGAAATGGGGCGGCGCACCTTTCCGATCTCGGAGCAAAACGTGCGTTACCCCAAGGAGCTCACCCTTCGGGATTTAAGCCCGTCGACATTGAGAATCTCCGTCAAGAAGGTCGCGCGCGGGAAGGCAGACGGCCAGTGAGAGGCGGCGGCCTTATGTGGCTGCGGAAAAAGTGCTTTTCATGCTTCGAGAGCCCTGTCCTGAGCAAACCAGCCGCATCCTTCGACAAAGCTCAGGACGAACGGCTGGTTTATCGAAG
>JACPFH010000574.1 GCA_016183075.1 Deltaproteobacteria bacterium
AGATGGGAACGCGGTATTGCCATATGGCCTGCTCGATCCCCCGGGTGACCGAGTCGGCGGTGTATTCGAAATGGGGCGTCTCGCCGCGTATGACAGCACCGAGGCAGACGAGCGCGTCATATTTCCCCGTGGCAGCCATCTTATGGGCCAGCAGAGGGATCTCAAAAGCGCCCGGCACGCGCACGATATCGATATCACGCTCCCCTCCGCCATGAGTTCTCAACGCCTCCAAAGCCCCTTCGAGGAGCCGTTCGGTAACGAAGTGGTTGAAGCGGCTCACGATGATACCGATACGCATCCCCTTAGCGTCGACCTTCCCCTCGATCACCCTACCCATCGCTGATTCCGAAAATCGTGGACTTCGAAGCTGCTAGCCCTTCGGCTTCGCCTCCAGCTTGGAGAAAAGGTGCCCCAGCTTTTCCTGCTTAGTCCGGAGGTACTCGATGTTGGACGCGTGCGGCGCTACTTCCAGAGGAACCCGCTCTACCACGGATAATCCGTATCCCTGAAGGCCGACGATTTTACGCGGGTTGTTGGTCAGCAAACGAAGCTTTTGAACGCCCAAATCGCGCAGGATCTGCGCCCCGATCCCGTAATCCCGCAGATCATCTTTAAAGCCCAGTTCGAGATTGGCCTGCACGGTGTCCATTCCCTGATCCTGAAGGGCGTAGGCCTTGATCTTGTTCGTCAGCCCGATGCCCCTGCCCTCTTGATGCATATAGACGAGCACGCCCCTGCCTTCCTGGTTGATCATCTTGAGCGCCTGCCGAATCTGGTCACCGCAGTCGCAGCGTTCCGAGCCGAACACGTCCCCGGTGAGACACTCCGAGTGCATACGGACCAGCATCCCCTGCTCGCCGCTGATCTCGCCCTTCACCAACACGATGTGCTCTTGAGCATCGACGCTATTGCTATAGACCATTGCCTTGTAGACGCCGCCGTGGACAGTGGGAAATTCCGCTTCACCGACCCTCCGCACCAGGCACTCACCGCGGAGCCGGAACGCGATAAGATCAGCGACCGAAGCGATCTTGAGACGATGTTTCTCGGCAAAGGACTCCAGATGCGGCATAAGGGCCACCGAGCCGTCGTCCTGCAAAATCTGGCACACCACACCGGCTGGTTCGACACCGGCGAGGCGCGCAAGGTCCACCGATGCTTCGACGTGCGCGGAGCGAACCAGCACCCCGCCTGTGCGGGCCTGGATTGGAAATACATAACCAGGCGAGACGAGATCACCGCGCTTGGCCTCTTTGGCGACCGCCGTCCGGATCGTGTGCACGCGGCTGTGCGAGGAGGCACCCAACCCCCTCTCCGAGCGCGCGCATATAGAGACACCGAAGGGAAGGCTCGGCGGCGTGCCGACCTCCTGGACCATCAAGGGAATGCCCAGTTGTCGCATCCGCTCTTCGGAAAGAGCCAGACAAATGAGTCCCCGAGCGTGAAGCAGCATAAAATTCACGGCTTCCGGCGTGATCGTCTCAGCGGCGGTGCAAAGAAATCCCTCACTATCCGGACCGTCCTCGTCGACGAGGATGATGGTCTTGCCATCACGAATGTCGTGGAGCGCTTCGTCGATGGTGGAAACGGGCGAGGCTTTGGACATATTTTCCAATGATATCAACTTCGACGTTGACTTTATCATCAACCCTGCGCTCGCGCAAATTCGTATGCCGCAGGGTAAACGGGATGATCGCTACGGAAAAATACCGCTTCCCGCATTCGTTCACCGTCAAGCTGATTCCGTCCAGGGCCACCGAGCCTTTGGGCACAAGGAACGGAGCGAGAGCCCCCGGAATGCGAAAGCGGAAGAACGTAAACTTTCCTCGTTTTCTGATCTCGTCTGTTACCGCTACGCCGTCGATATGACCGGTCACCAGGTGGCCGCCGAGGCGGCCGTGAAACCTCAGCGGAAGCTCCAGGTTGACCGGATCTCCGGCCTTGAGACTACTCAGGCTGGTGCGCTTTAGCGTTTCCGGAGAGACCTCGACGGTAAAGCGGCCCTTGGCTCGTTTCACCACCGTCAAACAGGCCCCGTTGACGGCGACACTCGATCCCGGCCCGATTTCCCTCGATGGCAGACGGGTATGGAGCGTCAAAATGCCGGACCCGCGCTTTAGTTGCCACTCATGAACTCGACCCACGTCCTCGATGATGCCGGTAAACATAACTCTCAACGGTCCCAGGCCTTACGCAGGGACTCTTGCCCGAGCGCGTCCCAAGCCAAGTCCTCTAAATCTCGCTCCGAGATGGGCTGGATCAGCGCGTATGGCTTCCCGTGACGGGTGACAATAATAGGCTCCCTCTTTTTCCTTGCTAGCGCCAAGTACACGGTCAGGTGATTTTTGACTTCCGCAACGCTGACGAACTTCATTATTTGTCCCCTCGACTATTGTAGCCGGAAGTATAGCCATGATTAACGGAGACGTCAAAATTCACCAGAACCAGTACCGCCATTTTTCTTGCACGGAGCAGGTGGTTGGGCACACCGGCCTGCCGTGATGATCGTCAGTCGAATGGAGTAAACTGTCCGCCGAAATCCCGGCTTGTTTGAGAATGAAAGGCAGAGTTGAGAGAGAACCGGTTAGCCGGTCGAGTACGGCAGGTTGAGGAGGTTTTATCGAAAAGCCAAGAGTGGAGTGGGGCGCTTATCTTATACGCGGGCGCGAGGCCCTTTTAGTTTACTCAAAGTGTTGAGTAATTTTACTCAACATCCTGAGTAAATCAACTTGGACCGAGGCGCCCACGATATTTTCTTATTTTCGGAATGACGAAAACACGAAAGTGAGACGGAGCGACAATAGGCACAACGCCCCAGCCTGGATGGACTTGACGATCAAGCTACTTAAGATATCCGGAGACGAGAAGGTCCGGGCCGAACTTTTTCACCTCGACATCTCGAATCTTCGTGCACTGGCTCACTTTACGGATCCGCAAAGCGCCAATCATTTCCCTGCCTTCCGCGCCGAGAATCTTGGGGGCGTAAAAAAACAGGACCTTGTCGACGACCTTCTCTCGCAGGGCGCGGCCGGCGGTGTCGGCGCCGCCCTCGATCATGACGCTGAGTGATCCCATTTTCCCTATCTTTTTTAGCAGCGCACCGAAGGGGATTCGCCCTGCGCTGAGCGGCAACCTCCAGACCGTCGCGCCGTAGCCTTGGATCGCCTCTACTTTTTTCTCCGGCGCACGCGGTCCGGTGACCACAATAGTTTTTTCCGGATCTGCCCCGTGCAGGAGACGGGCCGTTAATGGAATGCGCAATTGGGGGTCAAGCACGATCCTCAAAGGGTTGCGACCGCCCCGGATGCGGCAGGTGAGCTCGGGGTCATCGGCGAGCACGGTGCCGATCCCGATCATGATGGCATCCATCTGATCGCGCAGGCGATGGACATAACGGCGCGCCGCTTGATCCGTGATCCACCGGGAATCTCCCGTAGACGTTGCAATCTTTCCGTCCAAAGAAGCGGCGAGCTTGAGAACGACGAAGGGAGTGCAGCGGATGATATATTTGATAAAGGCCTCGTTGACCCGGCGACATTCGGCCTCCAGAAGGCCGATATCGACCTGGACGCCGGCCCGGCGCAGCCGCCGGATTCCTTTGCCCGCAACCAAAGGGTTGGGATCGACCATCCCGGCTACGACTCGACGGACACCCGCATGAATCAGCGACAACGTGCACGGAGGCGTTCGCCCTTGGTGGTCGCAAGGTTCGAGGTTGATGTAAAGCGTGGAGCCGCGGGCCCCGGACCCGGCCCGCTTGAGGGCTTCGATCTCCGCATGATCTTCGCCCGCCCGCCGGTGGTAGCCTGTGGCAATGACCCTGCCGGCCCGAACCAGGACCGCGCCGACGAGCGGATTCGGGCTGGTCCGCCCTGCCCCTTTGAGCGCCAGGCTGAGCGCCATCCGCATGTACCGTTTGTAGTGTTCATCCATCCATTACGAAAGCCGGTCCTCCTGGCCTTTTTTCTGCCGCGGTCCGCCGGCTCGCACCGCCGTGCCCTTACGTTCTTTCAACAGCTCCTCGAGCTCCACCATAAACTCGTTGATATCCTTGAAGGAGCGATAGACGGAAGCGAAACGGACGTAGGCCACCTGGTCGATATCGTGCAGCTCCCGCATAGCGGCCTCGCCGATAATGGAACTCACGACTTCCTTCTCTCCCCGTTCCTGGAGGCTGCGCTCGATGCGGTCGGCGATCGCCTCGATACTATTGATGCTCACGGGACGCTTTTCGCACGCCCGCTTAAGGCCGTTGATGATCTTCAGCCGATCATAACTCTCCCGCCGGCCGTCTTTCTTGA
>JACPFH010000063.1:0-2673 GCA_016183075.1 Deltaproteobacteria bacterium
AGAAAACGATCCCAAACTCGCTCAGCCATGGGAAACCTCCTTTACAATGCCGTAGAGAAGCGCGGAATTTCTCGCGCCGGTGACCCGAATATCTAACATCGCCGCCTTATGACCGTCAAGACGGTTTTGCACGAGACGGGATTACGCCGCATGCCGATCTTCACGGCGCGAAGCGGATTACTTGGATGTCTTCCCCGATCTCGATGCGCATCAAATCTTCGCCGACCTCAAGTGCGCGGGAATACGTTTTCCTCGCTGCGGGGATGAGATCCGCAGCCGCAAACTCACCAAAGAGCAAGATGTGCGTGAAAACAGCCAATTTGGGCGTGACACGAGCAAAGACCTCCCCCGCTTGTTCTGGTGTCGTGTGATTATTAGTAATTCTTCGCAACTGCTCCGAACTCTGCAGCAGCTCGGCAGGGGCTCCGGTGACTTCGTGGACGATGAGATCTGTGCCGTGGGAGTGGCGGATAAGGTTCTCGTTGAAGGTCGTGTCGCCCGAGATCACGGCTGAGCGACCGCCAAAGTCGAATCGAAAGCCGAGGGCCGGCAAGTCTTCAGAGCCATGGTAAACTTCGAAAGCCGTAATCTTCAATGAGTCGTTCTCGTAAATTACGCCCTCGCCAATGTCCTGAACTTCGGTGGCGACCCCCTCGGGAGAGTAAATGCGGCTTCGCACCCGAATGTCGACCTCATAAGCTTTTGCCAGATGGCTCATCATATCGCGCGTTCCCACAGGTCCCCAACCCCGCAGCGGCACCTGCCGCATGCCCCAGGGGCGGCGAATCCAGCCGGTGAGCCAAAGATCGGGAATGCCTACCACATGGTCGGAATGGTGATGCGTGAGCAGCAGGGCGGTGATTTGGGAAAACGGAATATCCAGTTGATGCAGGCGCTGCAGCGCGCCCCGCCCCGCGTCGACAAGGAATTTTTCCTCCCCGGCTTCAACGAGCGTGCTGGGTCCGAACCGATGCATCACGGGAGGCGGAGCCCCCGTGCCAAGGAGAGTCACTCTAAACAGCTCTCGAGAGTCTTTTGCCATCGTCTCCTCCAGCGCAAGGCTCCGACCAACGTAACTGACCGCGCGCGGCAGGTCAAAGACATTTTTTTCGTTTCCTCGATCATGTTTTCTGTGTAAGCTACCGCCCAATCCCAACAGAACGGAGTAACAGCGCCATGAAGATTCTTATAACGGGGGCAGGACTGGTCGGTTGCCACGCGGCGCGCGAGTTGACGTCGCAGGGCCACCGCGTGTGGCTCTTTGACGCAAGTCCGAATCAGGCTTACGTCGAGGCGATCGCCGGAAAAAAGGGAGTCCGGATGATCCGAGGAGATTTGCGCGACCTCCCGACCGTCATCCGGGCGCTCAGAGACGTCAGGCCCGCGGTCACCGTGCACACCGCGGGATTCATCGGCGGGGAAGTGGCCAACCCTCCTTATCGCGGCGTCCAGACCAATATCGTCGGCTCGGCCAACGTCTTCGAGGCCTGCCAGATCGCCGGCGTGAAGCGCGTGGTGCACGTGAGCACCTTTGGAGTTTACGACTGGGAAAACATCCGGCGCGGCCCGGTAAAGGAAGACTTCCCCCTTGGAGGGCATACCTTTTACCATGCCACAAAGATTGCCAACGAGCTTTTGCTCGATGCCTATAGGCGATTCTACGACTTCGAGGGGGTCGTGATCCGTCCGGCCAGCGTCTACGGCCCGGGCCACTACCGGGGCGGCTCGACGGGCGGGATGAATATAAACGAACTGGTGCGGGCTTGTTTGGGAAACGGAGCAATCGCGATTGATGAAAAGCGCATCGGGAAAAACGATTTCGCTTATGCCAAGGATGTCGGCCGAGGAATAGCCCTTGCGTGCACGGCTCCCAAGGCGGCCGGAAAAACTTTCAACATCGGCGCCGGCGAGGTGTACGGCCCGGAGGACTTCCGCCGTGTCATCGCCCGCCTGTGCCCGGACCGAGAGATAAGACTGGTCAGGGCCGAGGCCGGCGATAGAGAAGGTTTCGAGCGTGTCCGCCTCGACTTAAGCCAGGCGAAAAGGATTTTGGGTTACACGCCCCAGTATCCCCTCGCCAAAGGGCTGAAGGACTACATCGAGCGCTCGCGGGAGCTGGGGTTCTGGAGTTGAGGGGTTCGGAAAAACTATATCTGTAGAATCGAATCATGCCAGCGATGATCGGGCGGCTCTGCGTATCCTGGCGTGACAGCTTACGCGAGGGCAGGGCTCGTTTTATTAGCTGAAGCGTTGCCTCGTCTTTAATCCGATGCAACGTATCTTGTGGATAGCATAGCGAGTAGCGCTGCCTTTTCGAAAGAAGTTTTTGACCAATCCTGAACCACTTGACAGGAATCCGATTCGCAAAGATGTCTGGGGTCGAATTAGCCAAATGCTTTGGTGGACCTGTTATGATTCCAATATCGAGAATGCTCGATTTTCCGTATGCGACCACTAGGTTTCTCGGTCTCATTAGGTTAAAGAAAGTCCAGACCTGCTCGGCTACATACATAGGTTTCGCCACCTTCTCCTCCGTGCGTGTACAGCTATCTGCGCCCAAGTCAGACGCGACGGATTACCAAGATTCTCCCAGCCGATAGGAATGACTCCCTCGTTGGTTGTTTCATTAGTCTGCCGTTGCCACTCTCTCCATTGCCTAGCGTTCCTGTCCGG
>JACPFH010000063.1:2682-3680 GCA_016183075.1 Deltaproteobacteria bacterium
AATGTCCTCCATATCTTGATCAACATCCGGTTCGTTTGTATCGGGGAAGCTTCCCGGTTCTCCGAGGTCGCCAGTAGGTTTCAAGCTTGCTCTAACCTTCGTGCGTCTAAAAATCGATGCTCCTTCGAAGTCTCTAGTGTATTCCTTCCATCTGTTCCGGTTTAGCTTGCTGCTCACTGGGCGGGTCCCGATTTTAGAGAAGAGTCTCAAGAGATCGCGGAAAATCCTGTCAGACGGACTCTGACCAGAAATGGCGATATTTGCTTCCAGATTCCCCCGCGTTCCTCCACCGGTTAGATTCGACGACCCAACGAGAGCGGTGTACGAGAGGGGTTTGGTAAACAGGAATATCTTTGGATGGAATGAACTCCGTGACGAGTATCGAAGTTTAAGGCTACCAGGAAAATCTCGACTGATGCTAAGAAGCTCTTTCACTGCCTCTGGCCGCGTGATGTATTGGTTTGAGAGTCCTACTACGAAGACACAAGAGCATCCGCGATTTCCTAGGAACTTGCGAAGAGGTTCACGAATCCCCTCGATCCCACCCTTTCTGAGATACGCAACGGCTATTCTTAGCGACTGGCTTTGAGCGCACTGCTCTTTGAAGAAACTCAAGAAGTCTCGTGCTCGAATTAGTTCGCACTTCACTTTAGTCCCATGCTCAACTCGTTTGAATTCGGGGGACATAATACTGCGCGCCCAGAGAAGCTATCGTTCACTAGCAGGTGAAAGTCCTGCCGTGGTAACCGCCAGGGGGCCACGTAGCTAGCCTCCGATGTCAGGCGAAATTCTGGCATCGAAGCGAGGTAACAAAGTCCGAAGAGGACGAGCAACCCTTAAGCCCGCAACATAAAGTGAATCCTGCCGCCTCGTAAGTCCCCCCACGGAAGTGGGAGCAAGGAGGAGCCGAGCCGAGAGTATTACGGGGAAGGCCATGGAAGGCGCGAAGGACCTGGAGCGGCGCCGAAGAACCTCCCGGGGTATGGGGAACGGGATTA
>JACPFH010000587.1 GCA_016183075.1 Deltaproteobacteria bacterium
CGCTTTTCTTCGCTCTTCAGGCTCCGAATCTCGGCGTCCGCCTCGCTCATCGCCTGCTTGAGCCTCTCTACGGTAGGATCGCTCTTGGCCTGCTCGGTCTCCTTCGGCTTGGCCTCTCTCGCGCGCTCGACGGCTGCGATCTCGGCGCGCAGCCGGACCACGTCGGGGTAGTTCTCCGTGTAGCGCGTGCGCAACTCGGCGAGATCCTGCCTTAGCTTTATGAGGCGCTCATCCTTCGAGGCGGGTCCGAGGACCGGATCGATCAGTTTCACCTCGTTGAGCTGCCTCGCCAGGTTCTCTCTGCGATCCAGAGCCCGGTCAAGCCTTTCGGCGTTCAGGCGCATCTGCGAGCTTACGTGCTCCAGGGTGAGCATGCTTGTCTGCATCCGAGCTTCGCCCCCACCGCGCCTGCGCACCCCGGCCACCCGCGCCTCCTCTGCGTCGAGGCGCTTGCGCATATCCTGGAGCTGGACGCGCATAAACTCCGCCGTCTCGTTCGCCTGGCGCCCGCGGGCCTTCACGTTCTCTTCGACGAAGAAAGAGGCCAGAGTGTTGGTCACCATGGAAACCGTTTGTGGATCTCTCCCCTGGAAGCTTATGGCGAAGGCTATGGTTTCACGCTGGCCCGTGCTCTTCTCGACGTTCTTTAGCTCCAGGCCGATGTTGCGCCGCATGTGGCCGACGAGGTCCTCCATGCTGACCCGATTTCTCAAATCCCGATAAAGGTCGAGTTGTTCGATCATCTGCTTCAAGCGGGAGCGGCTCAGGATCTGCTGATTGATGCTCTGGAGTCTCGTATCGACCTCCCCCGTTACCGCCGGCTTGATGAAATCCACGGCGATCCGCTCGCCCTCCACGAGAACCGTAGCCGTGGATTTGTAGAGGTCGGGGAGGAAGATCAGCGCGCTCCAGATGCCCGCAAGGGAAGCCAGGAAGGCCAGTACGGCAAGCCACTTCCGTCGGTCCCAAATCGACCAGACAAGCTCAAGACCAGGTTTTTTTGTCGCTTCAGCAGCCATTTTTTCTCCCAAAACTCTCTATCCGGCATCAGGGCACGACAACGATGTCTCCGGGCCGGAGGTATATGTTCTCTCCGTCCGAGATTGCCCGGTTATAGTTGAAGGGGAAACGCTTAGGGCGTCCAGGACGGTGTTCTGGCCGGTGATTTCATAGCTGCCCGGCTTCTTGACCTCGCCCATCACGGAGACCTTGAAGCTCGATACCTTTTGAACGATGACGGAGACCTGCGGATCGGACATGTACGGCATGAGCTTCTTCTTCAGCACCTCGCGCAGCTCCGCGGGGGTCAGACCTGCGGCCTGGACGTCGTTCAGGAGCGGAAGCGAGATCATACCGTCTGGTCTCACCGGCACGGTTCGGGTCAGGGTTTCGTCTTTCCAGACCGTGACGAGCAGTTCGTCGTCCGGTCCGATCCTGTACTCTGCGAGTTGCGGGATCCGGCGTTGCTCCATGGACGGCCGGGCAGGTTCCTCAAGGGCGCAGCCGTAAATCCCGACCGCGAGGATGAGCGCAGACGCGGCAGAGAGCAGTTTGCAGGCCATTTTTCCTTCCTCCTGTGATAGATAGTTTCCCTCACTCTAACCCTCTCCCTGCCAGGGAGAGGGAAGGGTGAGGGTCAAAAAGACTTCCAGAGAGGGGACGGAAACGTAACGGAATTTTGGTGGAGGTTAAGCTGAGCCTAGTAGACGCGAGTGCGAAATTTGGTTGTAAGGCCGAGCACGAAAATGTTGTTCACGACCTCGGCGCTGGGCCTGGCCGGGGTGCCGAAACCCGGGAGAATCCCTTTTTCAAAGCGATGCTCATAAGAAGCGATGGCGGAGAGCCACCGGGTAATGTCGTAGCTGGCATCGAACTTCACGCTATAGACATTGGCCGTGTTGCTGACAAGCTTCGTGTGGTAGTAGTTCGGCGAAAACGTGAGTTCGACATGTTCCCAAGGCCTGTAGCGAAAGAGCAGCCCGACGTTGTCGGTCGTCGACGCCCCGGATGACGCGATAGCCGCCGTCGTCGTCCTCGTATAGCTGAGCACGGCGTCGCCCTGCCGGAACATCCTGTGGCGCACCTCGGCAGCCACGTCAACGTCCGCTCCGCCCCGTTCGGAGAAGCGCGGTCCCGCCTTGAGGGTTGCGCTCGTCTGAGGCGTGAAGTCATGCGTCCACCCCGGAAGAATCGTGTGAAAGCGGCTTTCGTTCTTCTTGTTGAATAGGAATGTACGGACGAAATACTCAAGGCTTCCCGTATCCAGCCGGGTGTGCCGGTACTCCGCGCCGAGCTTGCCGATGTGGCCGTCGGTTGTCGTGCCTCTGACCGTCTCCTCGATGAAGGTATACCCTACGTTGCCCGTGATGAAAGGAGTGAAACGGTAAGCGACCGAGGGATCCACGAGAAAATGGCGCGCACGCTCCCTTGCTAAAGCCACTCCCGTGCGCGGAGGGGGCGTGCCGGGAGGAGGCGACGCTCCCGGAGGCAAGCCGGCGATCAGGTTTAACTGTGTCGGGGTCACGGTTTCGATGAACTCGCCCTTCAGAGCCAGCGTCAATAGCCGTACCGGGAGGTAGCGAAAATCGAGCGCCGCCTTCTGGCGCGCAAAGGCTTTGTTGAGATCCGTCCGATGAGCAAACAATTCACCATCAAAGGTATACTCGCCCAGGATCGTGAGCGGCGCGGATTCATAACCCGCCAGAATCCCGGGACTGAGACGGGTAATAAAATCTCCCTTGCGACCGCTTACCGCAGAAAAGATGTTGTCGTCGTAGATCTCGGTGAGGGAAAAAGACGGAGTGGCGTAGAATCCCTCCTGGCCGCGCACCAAGGCCGGGAAGAGAATTCCTCCCATGATCAGGAGCCAAATCCCGGCCGCCTTCGCCTTCCACGAGAGTATACCCATGCTGGGCGCTTAGTAGCATAAATAACGGGCTGTTGGCAAGGGAAAATCCATGGTTACGCCGGGACCACCAGCGTGCAATCCACCTCGACGGCGACGCTCCGGCGCAACAGATCGATGGAAACCACGAGGAGTCCCTTCTCCGGCCTGACACGGAGCAGGATGCCCTCGACGTCCGCCAACGGCCCGCGAATGATGCGCACCCGCTCCCCTTCACGCAAATATGCGTGCGCGAGAGCCGGAAGGCGCGCGCTTAACACCCTAGTAACCGATTCGATCTCCCCTTTGGGGATCACCGCCGGCCGATTCCAGCCGTCACCCAAAATCCACACCAGCGAAGTCCTCCCCGGCGCGACCAAACCTCGAGCTTGGGCAAAAAGACAGTAAACCCTTTGGCCTCGCGCTGATCGTGGACGATCTGCTCGCAGTGGCTGCGGGTCCAAAGAGCGTACCAGTGCGCTTCCCCGGGTTCCGAGGCCGGCTCCCTGACCTCATCTTCCAAACCGGGTAGCTCCCCGCTGATCGTTGCAAATTTTGGCAAGGCTTCGCCCCCTTCGGTTCTAACTCTTTCCTGAGCTGAACCCACCGAATACACTATATTTCCCCTGCAGCCGCCGCCGGCTGGGCTCCGGGCCCTAAAGCGCCCGCGGCGGACCCGTCAAGATTGCGCCGAAAAGCGATGGTGGCTCGGGCGGCTCAGGAATCTCCGACGGAGCCGTCCGGCAGATTGAGCTCGAACCACTCATCAGGATCGGGGCCACCGACGTCCTCGGCCATTTCCGCAAAGCGCTTTTGCACGTCTGCGCGCGCGGCCTCTTTCCTGCGCTTGTACGCGATTAAGGAACGCGGCTCGCTCGACCAGGTGCGACCGCCGTCGATCGAGCGAAACTCGAAACGCTGCCCGTAAATCTCCACCTGCTTGAGCAGGACCATCGCCGTTTCTTTACCGTTGCCTGAAGGCCCCGTCACAGGCTTACCTTGGTCCTGATTTTGTGTCGCAATCATCATCGCACCCGCCGCTTCCTAGTAGCGGCCTACGTGCCTCAATATAAAAGGCGCAGGCGCTACGAGATATTGGGTGATTCACGGAGTTAACAAAAAGAAAAATCCTAAAACTCATCTGGGAAATCCCGCAAAATCTTTTAGGGTCTATCCTTCAGGTCGATTTCAAAACCAGCCGTACCCTCGGCGCCAGGCCTTCTCCTTTAGGTTTTGCGCTGTCTAAGCCGCCCAGGAAAGCCTTTCCGCGACAAAGATCAGGTCGACGTCCCCAAGCCTGAGCACAGGGTCTCCGTCATCGTCATGCCACAGACCGAGCTCGTCGGTGTCGAATTTCACGATGAGACGATTCCCGATTCTGTTTTCGATGCGCTTGATAGTTCCGCAGCGCTGCGGCAGCCATGGATGTCTGCCCGCGACAATCACCCGATCGCCTTCTTGAAAACGGTACTGAGCTTGGCTAACCATCTTCCTCCTCCTTGTCCGCTGTTCTCGTGATGCCGTTTCGATTCATAGGCTCGTGCCATGCCATGAGCTTCAACTTGTTACTCCCGCCAACGAGATCGGATGGATGTCAATGCGTCGTCGGGTTCTGGTGGAGCAACACATACTGGCCTCCGATCCCAGCATACTCGACGATGGGATCACACCAGCAGTCGGGAGAGTTGACGTGCGGCAGCTCGCTGAGCCAAAATCCCTCGAGCGCCGCGTTTTCTTGCGCCTCCGAGCCGTTCGTCTTGAGTAACTGTCGTCCCATATCAGCACCCTCCTTTTGCTTCCTTGCGAATCGTCTCACGATCCGGAAGCTGCTCGCACTCAAGCCTGGCACTGCCGTCACGCTTGCCCGTTCCCTCCACAAGCCGCGTCTCCCATCTCCCTCCCAGGAGCCCTTTGAGGGCGCCGAGGAATTTCGCATCGCCGTATACGATCAAGTTCTTCATCGTCGCTTGGCCTGATATTAGGTTCCGAAGCGGACGGAAACAATGAGGTGAATGCTGGAAATAGGGGCGGAAAAATCCTGACCGGAAGGGGGAAAAATCCTGCTATGCCAGGATCAGCCAAATCACCTGTTTTATCTCACTGTCCGAGCATGCAATTCGGCGGCGAGGAGCAGGATGAAGAGCTTGGGTCCGGGCTCCGCGATGGACCAGGGGGCGCCCTCGCCACGCCGCTCGCGCAGGCTCCTCAGAAGCTCATCGAACGACCATTCGTCAAGGATGCGATCGAACTGGGAGCGGTAATAGTTCAGCAGGCTCACGTTGAAAATGAGGACATCGTAAATCTTCCAGCTTCCCTGATGGAAGCGCAGGTGATAGCTGACCGGGAAAGTCCATCCCTGGCGCAACACCAGCTTGGTGTCCATGCGCGAGAAGTCGTCATCGACGCGTTCCCGGAGATAGACAACCCCTTCGTGCCGCACGGAACCCACGCCCGCCTTCAAAGCCCGGAGCACAAAATCCGCCAGCGCAGCGCTGAATTCCTCGCGCCTGTCCGCGTAACGCTGCCAGTGCGTCCCCAAGGACCGCCTGGCCATCTCGGGAAAGTCGAAAGCCGCGTCGAGCGCGTGCCGAAACTCTTCTTCCTTTTCCTTCGATCGGGGCATGGTACCAGGTTCGGAATCGAAGAAAAGCCTCATCAGCTTCGTGACCGGCAGCCGGACGTTATCGGCCGGAGCGGAAGCCCAAACCGGCGCCGCGTCCAACCAACCGATGAGGACGACGGGAAGCAAGAATCCCACGCTTTTCGAACCCGGTCTCATTGGACTATGAGCGCGCCATAATAGCTACGATAGGGTACCAGGGAAGCGGGAACCATCAGGTAAGTTCTGGAGACGAAGGGGAAAAATCCCTGAGGCGGCGGGGAAAACCCACCCGGGCCGGCGAAGTTCTCTCGGATCACGGCCTCCACTTTTCGACCCGGATCGCAGTCTGATGGCCCGGGCGAAAGGAGACTTCGCATGCGTCCACGGCGCGGCCGATCGCGCCCAGCAGCGGCCCCGGCACTTTCACGCACGCGCACGCACGCGCGCTAACCTCGACCCCGCAACGATTGCTCGCCGCGAGCGCGCGCAGGGCGATCTCGCCGTGCCGCTCGCACAGAATGCAGCGCGCCAGCTCCGAGACGACCGTGGCGATGAGCGTCGCGTCGGTCATCGAGAAACCCGACTGGAATGCGAGCAGCCATCCCTGCCGGCGCGCCACCACGATGTCGCCGCTCCAGTTCACCGGCAATCGCGTTTCATCTCCGGCGCAACCCAGGAGGCGAAGGCGGCTCCGGTTCTCCGGCGCTGTCGCCTTCGCTTTGACGACCGCGAGCGGCCGCAATCCGTTCGACGGCTGTGAATTTCTGGACATCCTACAGCGATATTAGTTTCCGAGGCCGCAGCGAACAATGAGGACAATCACCGACTTTGAGGAAGAAAACTATGGAAGCAGCGGGCGTGAATTCACCGAGGCCTACGTGCCGAACTTGATCCACTCGAAGGCGATGTCGAGCCGGTAGCCGACGCTCTTGACCGTAATAATCTCCACCCCGGCGGCGCGAAGCTTTCTTCTCAAGCGGTGAATGTGCACGTTTACTGTGCGCGACTCGATCTCGGTGACTTGCTCAGAGCCCCATCCTCGCTCCAGGAGGTGCTCGCGGCTCACCACCGTCCCTCTCGCTTCCACCAGGGGCTCCAGCAGCGCGAACTCCCGCGACGTCAACCGAATCGTTTTACCTCGCACGGATACCAAGTGCCGCTTGGGATCGAGCGCGATGGGCGCCGCCGGCAGGGTCCGTTCCGCGGGATAGGCAGGGATCCTTGGTGGTGGGAATCCGGACTGTTTTTGCTTCACGCTCTTTTATGCCTTCGCTCGTCGCGCCCGATCGGCGAGCCGCCGACAGGGACTCTCAACGATTTCCCGCACGACCACGCCGCGCCCCGAACGCGGAGCGCAAACCATCGACGAAGCGCTTCTTCAACACGTAGTCGTCGGCGCCGCACTCCGTGGCCGCCTTGCGGTACACCTCCTCATTGTGAATCGAGATAACGACGACTTTGGTTTCAGGCCTCGACGCCTTGATCCTTCGGGTCGCCTCCAAACCGTCCAGCTTGGGCATCGCGATATCCATGAAGACGACCTCGGGCCTGAGTTGGAGATTGAGTCGAACAGCCTCTTCGCCGTCCCCCGCCTCTCCCACCAGAGCGACTCCGTCTTCCTTTTCGAGAAGCCGCCTGACAACCCGCCTGAAGCCGGCGTCGTCGTCCGCAATCAATACGGTCGCGCACTTCATTAATTTGAATATAGGGTGGAGGGGAACCCCGAACAATCGGGTGAATC
>JACPFH010000588.1 GCA_016183075.1 Deltaproteobacteria bacterium
ATGATACTTGAGACCGGGGCATTGTCAAGATAAGCTCTCGGTCCACGCGAAAGGATCATGGGAAAAATCCTGCTGGTCGAGCCGTTGCGGATCTTGCAGCAAGCGGTCGGGCTCACGCTCTATCCCGACCACGAAGTCCACGTGCAGGAGAACATCGGGGCGGCGGACGCTCCAGCCTGGACGGACTACGAGCTGGTCATCCTCGACGGGACGGCTCTGCGCGATCTTGGCCGGCTGACCCCGGAGCTGATTCGCGCCGTTCAGGCCGTCAACACTCCCATCCTCTGGCTGGGAGAGGACGAGAACCACGAGCTGCCTCGACGCGCTAACCTGGTGGTCATCAAAAAACCGCTTGAGAGAGAGGCGTTCCACTCAGCTGTGGCTGACCTTCTTTCCCCTGGCGGTGCGAAAAGGGAGGGCAACTCCGCGGTTGCTTCCACGCCTGATGCCGGGTCTCACAGGAGCCTAGCAAAAAAGGCCGCTGAGGGACCGGCGCAGGAAAGCTTCGGTTTCATCGATCTTGTCGATGTCGTCGAGCCGGAGGGTTCGGGGGGTCAGAAGAAAAAAAGTTCGGGGAAGCCCAAATAACTCATGGAACTAGCTAAGGCGTATAGCCACCAACAGGTTGAAAAGAGGTGGTATCCGTACTGGATCGAGCGGGAATATTTCCAACCCGGGCCGGGAGCGGGGCGTCACTTTTCGATAGTAATCCCTCCACCCAACATCACGGGCTCGCTGCACATCGGGCATGCTCTGAATAACACCCTTCAAGATATCCTCTGCCGATACAAGCGAATGGATGGGTACAAGGTCCTGTGGGTTCCAGGAACGGATCACGCGGGCATAGCGACACAAAACGTGGTCGAGAGGCAGCTTGCGGAGGAGGGGCTGAGCCGGGCCACACTAGGCAGAGAGAAATTCATCGAACGGGTTTGGTCCTGGCGGGAACAGTCTGGTAACACAATCTTACGGCAGCTCAGAGCTCTCGGGGCCTCCTGTGACTGGAGCCGCGAGCGTTTCACCATGGATGAAGGCCTGTCGCTAGCGGTCCGGGAAGCCTTTGTTCGTCTATGGGAGGAAGGATTACTGTACCGCGCCGAGCGGCTGATCAACTGGTGCCCGCGGTGCAAGACAGCGCTGGCTGATATCGAAGTGGTTCACGAGGAGGTGGAGGGTCACCTGTGGCACATCCGCTACCCGTTTGTTGATTCTCCGTCCGCGGGCCTTACCGTGGCGACAACCCGTCCCGAGACCATGCTGGGCGACACGGCAGTAGCTGTCCATCCCGAAGACGGACGGTATAGGCACGTGATTGGAAAGAAGGTTCGCCTGCCCATCGTAGGTCGGGAGATACCCGTGATTGGTGACTCCTTCGTCGACCCGGAATTCGGCACCGGCGCTCTTAAGATTACTCCGGGACACGATTTCAACGACTTTGAGATCGGCGAGAAATACGGGCTTCAGAAAATCAGCATCTTTGATGAGGAGGCGACAATTCGGCCGTCGGCCTTCGCGCAAGACGGCCAGGAGCCGGAATGGCTAAAACGTTACCGGCTGAAGGACCGCTTTGAGGCCCGAAAGCTTGTGGTCGAAGAGCTGACGGAGAAGGGGCTGTTGGAAAAGGTAGAGCCGTACCGCCACGCCTTGGGCCGGTGCTACCGCTGTCAAACCGTGGTCGAGCCCTATCTTACACCGCAGTGGTTTGTCAGAATCAGACCGCTGGCCGAGCCCGCGGTCGAGGTTGTCCGCGAGGGAAAAGTCAGGATCATTCCTGAGGGATGGGTCAACTCGTACTTTGCGTGGATGGAAAACATCAAGGATTGGTGCATCTCGCGCCAGATCTGGTGGGGACATCAAATCCCGGCATGGTATTGCGCCAGTTGCGATTCAGCCCATATCATGCGGAGCGGGCAGGGAGATTTTATCCTGACGAAGGAGGCGACACCGATCGTCAAGCGCCAAGAGCCGGAGAGCTGCGCGAAGTGCGGCGGAGAACGCTTCGTCCGCGATCCTGACGTGCTGGACACGTGGTTTTCTTCGGCCCTCTGGCCCTTCTCGACGCTCGGGTGGCCGAAGGCGAGCGAAGATCTGAAGACTTTCTATCCGACGTCCGCCCTGGTTACCAGCTTCGACATCCTCTTTTTTTGGGTCGCCCGGATGATCATGATGGGGCTGAAATTCATGGGCGATGTCCCTTTTCGCGATGTCTACATCCATGCCCTGGTGCGGGATCAAGAGGGGCAGAAGATGTCGAAGTCAAAGGGCAACGTCGTCGATCCCCTGGAGGTCATGGAACGCTACGGGACAGATGCCTTCCGCTTTACGCTGGCGGCTCTGACCGCCGTGGGACGCGACGTGAGGCTGGCAGAAGAGCGGATCGCCGGTTATCAGAATTTCGTCAACAAGCTCTGGAACGCCGCCCGTTTCGTTCTGTTGAACGTGAGCGAGGAGGTCCGCTCGGAGCCGGACCCCTGGGCTTCCCTTCGCGGGTGCGAGCTCAACTCGGCGGACCGCTGGATTTTGTCGCGGCTCGGCGCCGCGGTGCAGGCGGCGAGAGAGGCTTTGGACGGCTACCGATACAACGATTTTGCCCACCATCTCTACCAGTTCACGTGGCATGAGTTTTGTGACTGGTACATCGAGATGAGCAAACTCTCACTCAGCGGAGCACTGGGGGACGACCGGCGCAAGACCCAGCGGATCCTTCTCGTCGTTCTGGAACAGACTCTGCTCTTGCTCCATCCTTTGATGCCGTTTGTGACCGAGGAGATCTGGCACGGGTTGAGAGAGAGAAAACCCGAAGACAGCATTATGATCCAGCCTTACCCGCGGCCCGACCCGAGCTGGTTGCAGCCCGAGGCGGAGAAGCAGGTCGCTTTTCTCACTGATGTCATCCGCTCGGTGCGGAATCTGCGGGCGGAGCTGAATCTCCAACCCGCCAGGGAAGTTCCCGTAATCCTTTTCGCGCCGCCGCCGGAGCTTGAGTTTCTGCGCGCGCACGAGCCCTATTTGCGCGCTCTTGCGCGGGTTGGAGCCGTGGACTATCTAATGAAAGGGGACAGGCCCAGGGGCGCCGCGACCGCGGTCGTCGGCCCGGTCGAGGTTTACCTGCCGCTTGGAGGCGTCATCGACCCGGACGAAGAGCGCCAACGGCTGACACGGGAAGTCACCAAGCTCCGGGACGAGTTGGCGCTCGTGCATAAAAAACTCGCCAATAAAGACTTTCTTGCCAAGGCCAGGGAGGAAGTGGTCCACAAGCAGCGGGAAAAAGCGGAGCAGATCGAGGAGAAAATCCGAGCGCTGAGCCGGGGGCTGCAGCGGCTGGAAGAAATTCACTAGGTTGGGAGAGGGGCATGGACGTTGTGATCACGCCGCAGATCGAGCAGTTGCTCAAAATCGCCCTGGAGGAGGATATCGGGGCCGGAGACATTACCACGCTCAGCACGGTAGCCCCCGAGGCAAGCGGGGTGGGGCTGTTTCGCGCCAAGCGCGACTGCGTGGTCGCCGGGCTGTTTTTGCTGGAGAAAATCTTTTCGGTGCTCGACCCCGTAGTCAAGGTTCGGCCCCTGTGTCGCGACGGCGAGCACGTTGCCAAGGGCACGGTCGTCGCCGAAGCGCGCGGGCCGGTGCGGGCGCTGCTCATGGGCGAGCGAACCGCGCTCAATTTTCTTCAGCGACTCTCAGGGACAGCGACCTTGGCCCGCCATTACGTCGACGCGGTGAAGGAGTTTCCCTGTAAGATCAGTGACACCCGCAAGACCACCCCGCGACTCAGGACGCTGGAAAAATACGCCGTGCGCATGGGAGGAGCCTCGAACCACAGGCTCGGCCTTTACGAGGCGGCGATCGTCAAGGACAATCACATCG
>JACPFH010000589.1 GCA_016183075.1 Deltaproteobacteria bacterium
CCGCTATCCCTAGCTTTTCGTACTCCCTGGTAATGTCTGTCCAAGAATCTAGCTTCTTTGTCTCAATCTTGCCGTATAGTCTCGAGTCGCTGCAGGGATCCTTATCGTCCTTTCGGCAAGAACACTTCATTCCCGTGATACCTTTTGACAATCGCTGAGGCTCGGTAATTGCCCTCGGTTCGGCGAGGCGGAAATTGGGGTTAAAGTTTCGGTCATTTGGAGCTACAACTCGCCCTTAAATGCTTTGTCGAGGATGGAAGGCAGCATGGCGTCGAGTTCGGCGGCAGTCTCGGCCTCTAAGTCAATACTCATGCCCGACCCCAGAACCCTTTATTTGATGCCAATTAGTCATCTGCTCAGGATACCTCCGGGGGCTTCGAATGCTTCGTCAATTGGGGCCCTAAAAGACTCCCGGTACCTTGTCTGCCCCAAGCTTTCCCGCCGATCTCCAGCCCGTGCGCGAGCGCGTAGCGGGTCTTTCCAGCCAGGCGAGCGCAGCATCTTCGACAACGCACTCGCTGAGCGCGGGCATATGTTTCAATCTCGCCGGTCAAACAACGGTGCCTGTGATGAGGCAGAGCGATAGCGGACAGGCCGGGAGAGCTTCTCGAGCACTCCTTCGTCGACCAAGCGCTGCAACCATTTCTTGGCCTGGCCCTTGGACACCTGAAGGTCGGTAGCCACCTCGGCTTCGGTCTTGGGCGTTGTCATCTTCTCAAGCAACTCCCGCACCTTTGCAAACAGCGCATCCGCAGGAGTCAATGATTCCGAAGACTGGGAGGCAAGGGAGTCATCGCTCGGGAGCGAACCCAGCGGAATCTGATAGGCCTGCTTGGGCTCCTCGCGGACCGAGAAAGAGGGTTCGTTTTGTCCGAAAGCATCTTTCTTCGGCCTTGCCTCAACCGCGAGCGCCTCCGCTAGAGCCTCCGGCGTCTCTGGATTGGGCCAGGGCAACGCGCCCTTGCGTCGGAGGGCCTCCAGCCCCTTGCCGGTTTCCCCGTTCGAGCGGACATAGACAGGTACGAGCCGCAGCTTCTCCAGTTGCTCGACCGCGCCGGCCCAAGTACCGCCCTTCTCGTAATCCGAACTGACAACCAGGGCCGCATCCGCCAGCGCGTAGATCAGCTTGTTGCGCTGCATGGCGTGTCCCACGTTGAACCCGGCCGAAGGGTCGTAGGGCGAGATCAGGACCAGTTGCCCACCCATCAGAAGGTTGCGGTGTTCGCGGTTCAGGGCCGCTCGTTCGAGGCTGTCTGCTAAGACCCCTGCCACCTTGCCGCCAGCTTCCAGTGCGCCTCGCATGGCGGCTTGGTCGATGCCGCGCGCACCGCCCGAAACAACGGTGCGCCTCGCTTTCGCGGTAAGGCGGCCGATGCCCTCAGTGTATCCGACCAAAGCATCATCTACATGCCGAGAGCCGATGACAGCCAACCCGCCCGTATCCAGAATCGTCGCCTCTCCACAGCCGTAAAGAATCGGCGGCGCATCGTCCTTGAGACGCGTCTTCAGTCGCCTCGGATACTCGGCATCGGCGCGGCTCACCACCCAGATCGCCCGCGTCTGCCAGCGCTCAATCGCCTGGCTCAACAGAAAGCCACGGGCCAGCAGTCTCTTGAGACGGTCGCTGTCCATGAGCTGTTGGCACTTCCCGACCAACTCCCGCGCATCGGGAGCTAGCAGATCAGCCGGCTGCCGTTGCTCGTCGCGTAGGAATCGTGCCAGGCGCTTGTACTCGCCCTGCGTCAATGAATCGGACGAAGGCTCGCCTCGCCCCGCGATCAGGGGCGCCGTCAGCAGCAGGATCGCCTGCGTGTTGGGTGAAAGCGACATGCTCATTTCTCGTGTCGTGTCAGCGCAAGCCCCAAAGGGAACACCTCGCCGCTGCCACGTGAGCGCAACAACCAGGCCGCAACGGTCAACGTCCAACGCGAATCCACCATGTCATCCACAAGCACCACCGGCCGGGCTCGTAGCACCTGCGCACTGATTGCCAGAGAGCCGTCGATATTGCGCGCCTGTTGGGTGCTGTTGGCCATGGTCTTTTGCTCAGGCCGATTATCGGTCTTTTCCAGTACCGCGTCGAACGGCAGGTTCAAGGCCGCTGCGAGCCGCTGCGCGAAGTCCGGCACCAGATCGGGGTGTCGAAGCGACGGTATGCTAGTCACCCAGGCAGGCGCCGGTTGCGGGTTCCACTCTCGCAGCAAGCGTACACAGGCTTCCACAAGTTCATCGGCAAACCGCCGATCCCGGTACTTCCCCTGACGCACTAGACTGCCCCATCCGGCATCCCCCCAGACGCAGAGCGCCTTGCCAGGCAGTGCCTGAAGCGCCGGCGGGATTTTTCCCTTGAGTCGATACTGGGGCATTCCTCCATCCGGCCATTTCTTACGCGGCTCAATCGGTAGGCTGGTTCGGCGAAGAAATGCCACGGCCTCCCGCACCCGGGCCGCGTCGGTCGTCGTCGGCAGCGGCGGCAACACGGGCGGACGTATTGTGCCCAGATCCCCATCCAATGCCCGAATTAGAAACTCCATATGCCCCGAGGTCAGGGTCACGTAGTCCTGCATCTGCTGCTGCTCGTCGCGTCGCAGCTCGGTCAGCCGCTCCGCTCGCTGCCAGAACGCCTCGCTCAGGTGAGCAGCCGTCAATTGCCACTTCGTGCCCTGCCTGGCAATGGGGGCCGGCGATTCCAACGAGAGCAGCGCAATGGTCTTGTCGATTCGGCCCTTACTGAGATTTACCCTTGCCATCAATTCGGGCACTGAGAGACCCGCCGGCGCTGCTTCCAACGCTTCGAGGACGCTGCCGACTTCCGCGCGCGTCGGGAAAGCGGCCTCG
>JACPFH010000559.1 GCA_016183075.1 Deltaproteobacteria bacterium
AGAAGGGCAAGAAAAGGAAATGAGTAGAGTGAAGGACTGGCGCTGTGGTCCGTAGGCATGGCCTATCCGTTGACTGTCCCTTTCGTCTGACAGTGCCTCACTAGCCACACCGTAACTCAGTCTCCAGCCCCTCCTCATCAATCCGTGCATGACCTTTTCGATCACACGGCTTTCCGATCACTTTCACCATCGGCATGCGAAGACTAAGGAGTTCACGCATAGCTCCCCGCACCTGTGAGAGGATAAAGACCTAGTTGGTTAAACCAGGCCTGGCTGTGGACCTGCCACCTACGGCCTACACGCCGACGCTTATACGAGTCAAACAGGGCCAGCCGTTGATGAATATAATAGCGAAGCTGTGTCGCCTTGCGTGCAGAACTGCCCCAACGAAAGTACTGCCACCACCCCCTAAGAATTGGATTGAGAAAGGTAACGACCCCCTCCACCGATTGCCAGGTCATGCGTCTATTGGTTACTGCTCTCACCTTAGTGCGCATCACTTTCATCGCCTTCACCGACGGCCACCGCTGAAGACTTATTCTCCCGCTTCGCCACGACTGTACTCCTCGATGGTGGAATCCCAGAAAGTCAAATCCCTCCCTACGGACATCCACCACGCGGGTCTTCTCCGCATTGACCTCTAGTCCCAGATGTTTAAGACTCAGCTTCAGCCTCCGATGACTCTCATTGGCCTGCGCCTCACTTCGACACACGATGACTAGATCATCCGCGTATCTCACTACTTCTCCCAATCCCTTGCACCGCTCCTGCCATATCTTATCCAGCTCATGCAAATACACATTGGCCAGTAGCGGACTGATCACTCCTCCTTGTGGGGTCCCTAAATTGCTGGTCCGTACCTTACCACCCTCCATGACTCCCGCCCTCAACCACTGCCGCACAAGCTTCACTACCCGCCGATCACTTACCCGCCGCTGCACTAACTCCAACAGCCGTCCGTGATCGATGCTATCAAAGAATGCTCGAATGTCTGCATCCACTACGCACCACCGCCCTGCGTTGATCTTCTTTAAGATCGCCTGCAAGGCATGATGCGCCGACCGCCGAGGCCGAAAACCGTAGCTGCATTCACGAAAGTCAGCTTCAAAGATCGGCTCCAGCACAAGCTTCGTCGCCATCTGCACCATGCGGTCTCTCACCGTCGGTATCCCCAGTGGCCTCTTCTTGCCATCAGACTTCGCAATATAGACCCTTCGGACTGGACAGGGCCTGTACCTCTTCTTCATCAGCCGCTGGCGAATATCAGCAAGAAACCTCTCTATCCCTTCTGCCTCAATGACCTCCAAGCTCTCCTTATCCACCCCTGCCACCCCCCAATTGGCTCTGACTCGCTTAAACGCTTCCCATAGGACATCCTCCCTCGTGATGCGGTCATACAGAGCATGAAAGCGTCTCTCTCCTGCCCTCTTGGCCGCCCGGTAAAGCGCCCGCTGGAGTTCTCGCACTTTATCTATTGGGTTGTTGGTCCTTACGGACATGCCCTCGCGCTTACCTCCTTACGAACGCTTGAGTAGAAAGCAGGGGTCCTTCCCTCCCCTCAGGTTCTGTTGTCCTGAGGATCAAAAGTACTATAACCCCCTCCGACTCCCTGCCCGGCACCCCAGAACTTCGGCTTTAACCTTATATCCAGAGTTTGTTACCCCCCATTGGGTAACACCGAGCGAGGGCCTCCCCAGTTCCATCATTCACTTTCCCTTCATCCCGCTCCCCTTACCCCGAGAGGTTCTTCGGCGTTGCTCCAGGTCTTTAACGCCTTCCATGGCCTTCGCCTAGTCTACTCTTGGCTCGGCTCCTCCTTGGTCCCACTTCCGTGGGGGGACTTACGAGGCGGCAGGATTCACTTGATGTTACGGGCTGAAGGGTTGCTCGTCCTCTACGGACTTCGGTCACCTCGCTTCGATCGCAGTAGAATGTCCCTCTTTTTCCTCGATCAGAGAGATCACTTCGCTACGACCCATTCAGCAACCTTGATGGCGACGTCCCTCTCAATTCCGTTAAAGCCGTGGTACGCGAAAGCCTCGCAGGGGTCGCCACGATTTTGGCCCCCATCGAAGGTGAGCAGTTCTTTTCTCGGCGCTGCGCTCAGCTTGTCCATGAGGCGGGGAACCTCGGCATAGGCGCAGTTCTTGCAACCATCCTGCCTGTGATGGACGACAAGGACGGGAACGGCGATCTTATTTAGATCCATATCGGGAACAGGTCGCCCCTTGTCGTCGCTCAGGATAGTGGAGGTAAGTACCAGCCCATCCGGGCCACCCTCTGCCAGCGGAAGCTGCGTCGCGATGAACGCGGCTGATTGTGTTCCTCGGCTTGTTCCTACAAGCCAGACCGGAACCTTGGATTGCTGTTTCAACCAGGCGATGACCGCCTTGATATCGGCCACGTGTTCCCGCTTCTGGCGAAACCCACCCAAATACGGCGGACTCTGTCGGTCAGATGGAGCGTCGACAAGCGCTACCAGCAGGCCTTGCGCAGCGAACATATCGCTGGTACGCACCATAAAGTTGCCCTTACCCCATTTGAAGCCGCCATTGGACGAAATCTGGAGTCCTCCGTGGCCACCCGGGAAAAGGATGACTGCTGACTTTGGATTGTCTGGACTCAGAAGCATAATGCGTTGTGTCACTCCGGGACGGGCGGGAATGTCCACCACACGCTGCGTCACCTGAGCCCAAGCGGTAGACACGAAGATCGTAAAGAGCAAGTGCACCAGGACGAGAAAATGATTCATTGAGATGTCCCCTTTCTACAGCCTCAACGTGACGCGGCTGAGCCGTGATTAAGAAACGGACCGTAAGCACACCATAATCGATTATCGGCTCCGCGGCGGGTTAGGGTCTACGCCGCCATTGTGAAAGAAGTCTGTCATAGTCCGCATGCGAGCCGATCCAGTACCACACGATTTCGTCACTTTCTAAGATTCCCACCGCTCGATACCCAGGGCTGATCCGAACCGAATAGATTGGCCGTCTGGGATGAACCGGTTTGAAACGAAGACTCGGATGGTTCGGGTTCTGTCTGAAGACTCGATATGCCCGCCGAGCTTGACGTTGAACCTCTGTCGGCAGTTCTGCGAAAGCTCTCCTGAACTCCGCAGTCGTGTGCGAGATCACAACTTTTCCGGATCAAGCTTCTGAGTCCGTCCAGCACGGTGCTCTGCCAATGCTTGGTCGGCAAGCTCAGCAAGTAGGTCGTGTGATCCTGCAAAGAGCTCCTCCCAGCGGTGCTCGGAGGCAAGCTCCTCCAGCAAGATGCGACCCAGCGCATCCTGCTCCTCCTCGGGAAGCTTTGACGCCTCCTCAAATGCTTTTTGAAGCAGCTTTGTCATTTGAACCTCCGACAAAAAAGTGTATCAAAAAGCACTCTCCAAATCGACCTTCCAACAGCGCCCGGCTTTTGACCCTAACGCTAAGCTCACCCGGCGCTCTTAGCGATCGCTCTGAAGCAGAAAGTTAGGATCGAAAAAGTAGAATGTCCCTCTTTTTGCCCCCAAGACCGCGCGCACCTCGTCCGCCGTGACGGGATGATCGGGAGCGTACGCCTTCACCTGATCGATGATGCGGATGGACCCAATGCCTGGCTTAGTGGCAATCACGTTACGACCCCTGTCTCCGCTCCTGGGAGTCAGCACGACCTCGGGCCATCCCTCCCGTTCGTAGGCGCCAGCGATGATCTCTTCCAGCTTCCTCCAGTCAATGCTAGTTCCCGGATGATCTCGAACCACGCTACGGACACGCCTTCGACAAGATGACCTTCTTGGGACTTCTCCCCTAGGTTAACGACGGCAGCCTGCACGAGAACGGTCGGGTACGGTTCAACCTTCGGGCTCCCGACCTCCTCCTGGGACGGGATTCCAGAAGCACGGATGACCTGGGTCCTGAGAGTGGCGCTCGTGCTAGCGCTGGCCGTGATGGCCACCTGCGTAGCGTTTGCGGCGCGCCGTTTCCAGTGCTGTATTAAGCTAGTGATGACGTCGTCGTGTTGGGTCACGTGCGCCTCCTGGGGATGGTCAAGAACCGTGGACCCTGGGCCCGGTCTAGCGATGCTGTGGAAAAAGTCCAACTACCAAAAAAGTGTGCAAACTGGGGGCACCTAAATGGTCTCCCGATCGGAGGTCGTCGCTTAAACGCCAAATACGGAGGTCGTTTTCCTTGTGAATTTTTCACTTCGACTTTTCCTAAAGGCTCAACGTTCTGGTTGAGCCGCGAGAGCTTTGCGAGCGCCAGTCTCCAACCGGTTGGTTAGGCAACTCTGTTAGCAATGAGACTTACGCCTTTTCTCTTTCCGAACCAACGACGTATTCGCTTCATTTCGGACAAGCGTCGTTTAGAGCATTGTAAAAGGCTACGTGTGCCGATTCATGCCAGCGCGCCGGGCGATCACGCAAGTACAGGGTGAGGATGGCAGCAACCTGGGTGTCAGTCATTTTTTCAAGACACCGTTCAAACCGACTAAGTTTTGGTTTCGAGGCCTCGAAGAAAGGCCCCAGAAAAAGACCGTCAACAAGACCCATAGCGTACGCGCTCTGTCTTAACTCGGCCATGTTTAAGTACTGTTCACCTGTCACGAATCCGTTGTGGATGGCCACAGGCTCCTGTGCCCAGGCGGATACCGAAAGCAACGCCGCTAATAACGCCATAAAGACCGTTTTCAGCATAACTATACCGCAAGGCATATACTCTCCTGCTAGGCTTGAAGTGGCTATGCCAATTTCCAGCAGTGATATCCACCACGACTGCCGCTACTACTCGCCGGAAACACGCCGGCCACGTAGATCTCGGCGAATGGATGACCTGCCGGCACTTGGATTTCAGAAATCAGATCGGCGAACTCCTCTGCTGTGACCAGGTCTGGGTAGAGGTCTACAAGCAGCACCCAACCCGAGGGATATCGCTTGACACATTTTTTTGCGAGCGTTGAGTTGATGCTCTCGATGAGCTTAACGTCGGGACTCTTGCTGATCCAGATGTCCCGAGCACCTGGCACTCCACGCGCGTTCTGCCAGAGCATTGCCGCGTTTTCGGTATCGTAGTATGCAGCCGTAATCTCCAGACGCATTTCGTGGCTTCCAGAGCGATAAATGAGATCTGGAGGATCCTCTCCTCGGCTGTGATATCTGTAGTCAGTACCGTTCTCCCGGTTGTAAAACTCCACAAAGGAGTCTGCCACAGCCCGCTCGTGCTGTTCCTGAGTTACGTCCATTCCTATTGACCGCTTGCTTGAAGCCTAACGTCGGCGTCCCCCCCCGCGTCTTTACCGCGGGTCGGGTGGATGCCCTCGTTCGGCTTGGAAAAGGGGTCAAATCTTTTGTTGCGAGTTGATGGTTTTTGTTAGAACCGTGCCCTCACATGTCTTGCCCCCTATGAAATACAGTTTGCCCGACTCTCTACCATGTGAAGAGGCTGGACTGTCAACAAAAGATTTGACCCCTTCTTCAAGAGCCAAGAGCGGACTTGACCCCTTATCGAACCTGATCGCACCGCACCCCTCAGGAATTGCGAGAGCGAGAGCCGCGAGAAGCCGGACCTCCTCAGGATAGAGCCAAGCGAGCTCAGAGAACGTGTCCTTCTGCAGTGTCGGATCTTGGAGCACCACCATTGCCGCATACTCTTGCCCTGTCAGATATAGGGCGCGTGGATTGACGAACTCCTCTGGCCGGACCATTTCCCGCGGGTCGAGAACCCGCAGGGCAATTCCATGGTCACCTGGCATCCAAATCTCCGACATGGTCGACAGATGCAGCGCCCCGATTCCGCCTAACGATGAAGTGAGTCGGTCAGTCTATCCTCGCCGACGGTTGCATAATTATGGATAATCCTATAATCGTTTTAGCCGCTTAACAACAAACATTCTGACCCGACGATTGTCTGCCTTTGCTGCCAACGATCGGTCCGAATCAATCCCGAGGCGATCCACGGAGCTACGAACTCCCTTGCACCACGATTTAAAAGATGGAACGCCGACGACATGTTATTCATTTCGATACGCGAAAGGCAGGCCAACCGGCTAAAAAAGAATAGCCAGAAATCAGGGGATTTCGGGAGGGATCGATCCCATTCTAGGGAATCTTCGCAGTCTTCCGACTCTGGAAAATACTTCTCTTGCAAACTTATGGGCGGTGTCGGGTTTGTCCAGGGCTATGTAATCTGCGATGGCGTCTAAGTCCATCAGGGCCGGTTCAGCCCAAATTAGTCTAGCCATCGACGCAGTTTTCTTTTTGCCTGCGTATGCGTCATGACACGACCTCGTTGGATTGCTTTTTCGCCGCGCGCGATTCCTTCCAAGATCCGTATTCTGTTCTGCAGGGCTTCAAAGGTTCCTACGTCGACAAGATAGGCAGCAGGTTTCCCGTGTTCAGTGATGAGCACCGGCGCCTTGTCTTCTTCAAGTTCCGCCAAAATCTTCGTAGCCAACGGGCAGATAATGGTTGACGGATGTGGGCGGTTTAAAGCATCCGTTTGCACTACCACGACTGGTCGGGCTTTGCCCGGCTCTGTGCCGAAGCGAGGATTCAAATCCACCGCATAAACATGGCCATATTGAGGCCTCATAGATTCTCAGGGAGGTCTTCGAGAAGCTCCGTCTCTTGGAGATATTACAGGTGAGCAGCGCCCAGGCGCCGAGAGACCTTACGGTACTCCCGCTCCAGCAATTTCCGCTCGTAAAGGGCGTTGTAATGGCTCACTGCCTTTCGAATGTACGTGTTGCGTGGCAACTTGAGTCGTTTGCGAATCTTTTCCACCTCAACATAAGTACTATCATCCAGCTTCAGGGAAAGTGCCTTAGCCATAAATTACCCCCCGAGTGTTACCAAAAGTATATCCCGGCGCTTAAACAGTCGACGAGACGGTAATTCTCAAGCTTCAGCGTTAATGCGATCTTCGAAATCCGGCGAGACAAAAACGCGATTTCACGTGCGTCGTTGAACCTCAAGCCATTTAATGGTACACGCAAGAAACAATGGCGAAATACCGCGTCACCGTCGATACCGGAGGAACATTCTCGGACTTCGTTTTCTTCAATGAAGAGACCGGCGAGATCACGATCACCAAAGTCCCTTCCGCACGACGGTGGGGACGAACGCGCTGCTCGAAGAAAAGGGAGCTAAGACCGGGCTCCTCGTCACCGAGGGGTTTCGCGGCATCTATGAGGTCATGGAGCAGACCCGCGGCTACGGCCCGGCGACCTACGATCTCTTTTTCGAGAAACCTCGGCTGCTGGCGCTCCCTTACTATACCGAAGAGATACCGGAGCGGGTTGATTTCCGCGGCGAAGTTCTCAAACCGATTGACGTGGAGTCCTCGCTCCAAGCCGTGCGCAGGCTAAAGAAAAAGGGTGTAGAATCCATCGCCGTCTGCTTTCTCTTCTCCTTCCTCAATCCCGACCACGAGCTCAGGATGAAGGAGATCGTCGCGAAGGAGTTTCCCGAAGCCAATCTTTCGCTTTCCTGCGAGGTCTTACCGCAGATCCGCGAGTTCTACCGCATGAGCACCACTGTGATTAACGGTTACATCGCTCCCGTGGTCGGCCGCTACCTGGGCCTTCTCGAAGGGCGGCTCCGGGAAATTGGGGTGACCACGCCCAAGCTTTACATCATGCAGTCCAACGGGGGGGTGTCCACTTTTCAGCGCGCGGCGAGAAAACCCGTCGCCACGGTCCTCTCCGGCCCCGCGGGCGGGGTCATGGCTTCGCTGGGAATCAGCCAGCGCGTCGACCTGAAAAATATCATCACCTTCGATATGGGCGGAACGAGCTGCGACGTGGCGCTGATCCACAAAGGGACGCCCGTGATCACCACGCAGGGAAGAATCAATCAACGCCCGATCAGCCTTCCGATGCTCGACATCCATACGGTCAGCGCCGGCGGCGGCACCATCGCGCGCGTCGATGCCGTCGGGGGCGTCCAGGTCGGCCCGGACAGCGCGGGCGCCGACCCGGGACCGATTTGCTATGATCATGGGGGCATGCAGGTCACGATCACCGACGCCAATTTGGTCCTCGGGGTGCTCCACCCCGACAAATTTCTCGGCGGTCGAATGAAACTGAATAAGCCTAAGGCTGAAAAGCTGTTGGAAGAAAAAATCGCGCGTCCCTTGGGCTTGAATTTATTGGAGGCCGCCGACGGAATTTTGAAAATCATCAATGTCAAGATGGAGGAGGCGATCAAGGCGGTCTCCTCCCAGCGCGGCTATGACATCCGCGATTTCACCCTGGTCGCGTTCGGCGGGGGCGGACCGATGCATGCGGGTAAAATCGTACTCGACCTAGGGATCCCCTCGCTGCTCATCCCATTCGCTCCGGGTGTCACCTCCGCCCTCGGGCTCCTGATGTCCGACGTCAAGCACGACTATGTCCGCTCCAAGCTCGCGCCGCTAAAGGGGCTGGATCTCAATGAGATCAACCGGCTCTTTTCCCAGCTTATCGAGCAGGCCCGGCAGGAGCTACGGGCTGAGGGCTTTAACGAGAGCGAGATGGAGATCGAGGCGTCCGTCGATCTGCGCTACGCGGGCCAGGGCTACGAGCTGACGGTGCCCTCGCCCTCTCCACCGCTGAAACCAGAGGACTTGGACCTCCTGCGCCAAAGATTCGATAGCCAGCATGAGCAGGCCCACGGCCACAAGGCGGAGACGGAGCCCGTGGAGCTGGTGAGCTTGCGCCTGGTGTCTCTCGGCCTGGTGCCGCAGGCCCGGCTCTCCCCGGCTGCGGCTTCGGGAAGAAAGGTTGAGGCTGCCCGAACCGGAGAGAGAAAGATATTTTTCGGTCAGGAGCACGGGCTGCTGGATTGTCAGATTGACAGCAGGGAACTGCTCGAGCCGGGTCACGCGGTGAGCGGCCCCGCTGTGATCGAACAGATGGACACGACAACGGTGATCCATCCAGAGCAGGAAGCGAGGGTGGATAGTTACCGGAATTTGATCGTTAAGGAGAAGGCATGAGGCGAGAGGCAACAGGCAACAGAAATAAATTCTTACTCACGCCTTCCGCCTCACGCCTCTCGCCTCGTATTTATGGCTGAAGTTGATCCCATAACTTTGCAAGTCATTCAGGCGCGCCTTGCGGGCATCGTCCAGGAAATGCAGAACTCGCTCTTCCGCACCGGCTTTTCCACGATCATCCGCGAGTCCCAAGACGCTAGCTGCGCCATCCTCAATACCGACGGCGAGGTCGTCGCCCAGCATGTGGTGCTGCCGCTCCACATGGGGGCCTTTCCCGCCTCTGCCGCAGGCGTTCTGAAGCACTACTCCCCGGATGACATCCA
>JACPFH010000563.1 GCA_016183075.1 Deltaproteobacteria bacterium
CCCAGGACCAGGCCGAAATGGTCGATCGGCTGACGGCCGATTACGTCAAGATCATGGGCTTTACGCGGTAGGGGAACCGAAATAGAGCCGGCTTGCAACGGGCCAGAAGGGCGACGCGGCTCTCTGAGCGAAACGTAGATAGAGCAGGGGGGCGACCGAGGGAAGCGCGAGCGAGGCTGCGGACGTCCGATTACGGACGGTACGGCTCATGGCAGAGGCCCATCGGCCGCAGCCGAGAGCGCGCTACCCGAGGGAGATTATCGGTCGTGGATGCAAACTTAACCTCGTGCTTTACAATAGAGGCATCACTTCTTTCGCCCAGGTCTCAACCATCTCGTTGTAAATCCTTTCGGGCGGGGTGAGCATAAAGTGGCTCATCCCGGCCCGCTCGAGTTCCTTGACGCGCGCCGCGCATTCTTGAGGCGTCCCTGCGATCGAGAAGCGGCGGACCAGGTAGTCGGTAATGTAGCTTGAGTCCAGCCTGTCTTCGAGCGGCCTCGTGATATCGAAGGCCTCCATGAACTTTTTCACGCCGGGCAGATCCTCGGGCGGCACCGTCTCCAGAGTGAAGCGGAAATTGTGATGGGCGCGGTTGGCCAGGCGCGCGCGAACGGTAGCGCGGGCCCGGTCGCCGTCTTTGTCTACGCAGATCATGCCCGCGGCGACGAGCACAATCTCGGCTGGCGAGCGCCCAGCCTCAGCGGCGCCTTTGGCGATCTTTTCCTTTGCCCACTGAAGCACGCGCGGGTCAAACCCGCTTCCCAGGATCACCCCGTCGGCAACCTTGCCGGCAACCTCCAGGCCCCGGGGACCTTCGACGGAAAGATAAAGCGGCACGGGTAATTTCCCGATTTTGAGACCCAGCTTACCAGTGGGGAAGTCGGCGGGGTTGCCCTGAAGCAGCGCCCGGATGGTTTTGAGACCCTCCTCGAACTTCGCGATTGGTGTAGCTTTTCTCCCCAGGCTGTACACCGGACCGTCACCGGTTCCCATGCCCAGGGTCGCCCGGCCCTCGGAGATCTCGTTCAGGGTCGCTGCGGAACCCGCCAGCACCGTCGGGTCACGGTAAACCATGTTGGTGACGGCGGTCGCCAGGCGCAGGCGTTTCGTGTGAACCGCGCAGACGGCCAGGGCTTGAAATGGATCGAGGCACGCCAGTTGGGCATCGGCAATGAAAATGCCCTCAAAGCCCAGCTCTTCCGCCTGTTTCGCCCTTTGAATTCCCTGGGAAAAATTTCTGATCGAGCCGTGCAGGCTGAAACGGATTGCCATGGGGGTTTTTCCTTCGTAGATTGCGCTACGTGCTGAAGTCGGGGCGGCCGTAAGGTTTGATCTTCGAGTTGTAGAAATCCACCAGGGCGCGGAAGTTCGGGAACTCCGGCTCCAGGACGGGAAGCATCATCGTCCAGAGCAGAAAGCCGTGCGCGCCCATCGCATAGAGCTTCTCGAAGTCGCGCTCCGCCAGAGCCTTTCTCTCTTCGTCGGTAAAGTTGTGGCCGCTGGTCGTTTCCGACTCATTGAGCTTGCCGGCCTCATCCTTTTCCCACCTGGCCACGAAGCCGGCGGGGTCGGCCATGTAGGCCTTCAGCATCTCTTCGTTTCTATCGACCCGGTAGATGAATTTGTCTACGAGATAACGGCTCATCTTCGATCCTCCTTGACTCAGGCTTCCCAAGCAAAGAAAGGCTGCGTCGAGCCTTTGCGCTTCAGCCCTTCCGCATAGGTACAGCGAAGACCACCGGCCATCCCCGCGGCCAAGAGGAAATTCAAAAAGCCGGGGGTTACGTTGCCCGACTTCGTTAGTCGCTCGAAGGTGCATTCGCGTATCGCGGTATTCGTGTCGCCGCGGGAGATCCAGCCCACCGCCCGCTCGTCAAACTCCTCATCCATCGGCTTCGGGTCGAACTGCAAGGGGCCACCGACGTCGAGCGAGAGATGACCGCTGACGACGGCGGCGACGCGTTTGTCACCGGGGATCTCGTCGATCACCGCGCGCAAGATCTTACCGACCTGGTGGAACCGCTCGGCGGTTGGAATGGGCGGGGCAATGGTATTGGTGAGGATCGGCACGATGGGCAGGTCCATCTCCGGTCTCACCAGCAGCAGGGGAACGATGATCGAGTGATCGATTTTCATCTCGTTGGAGAAGGCAAAGTCGACGCCGCGCTTCAGGGAGCCTTCGAGGATCTCGAACGACACCTTCTCATCCCCGGGGAGCTTGCAGAGCGGCAGGCCGAACTCGCGCACCTCGTTGTAATAAATCCCGTCAAAGACCTCCATCTTACCCAGGCAAAAAGCGGGCATGTTGTCCATGAAAAACTGATGGAAGTGGTCGTTGCCCACCGTGAGCAGGACATCGGGCTTAGCCTGGCGCAGCCGGTCGCGCAGCATGTCGCTTCGCTGCATCATCTTCTCCGTGTCCGGAGTCCACCCTGCGCGCGGACGGTCGATCAGCCGGTAAATAAAAGGATTGTGGGTGATGCCGATGATCATCGACAGGCGTGCCATGAAATTGGCCCTCTGCTAATCCCAGCGAGAATAATTTTTCGGACTGGCGCTACCTCTAACAGAGCCACCAGATTTTTGCAAATCTCAACCGGCAGGCGGGCCTCGGCGCAATGAGTCGTTCAACTTGACACGGAAGTGGGGTTGACATAGTTTCGATGCCGAGGTTTTTAGGATCATGCAGCGCAGGGCCGCGACGCAATGCCGAATCAAGGAGGCGACGATGTTCCGGATGAAATTTTGGGTCGCCGGGCTTTTCCTTTCCATGATTTGCGCCTGGGTGCCGAATGGAGTTTATGCCGCCTCGATGGATCAGGTGGTTGCGGCGGCAAAGCAGGAAGGGGCCATGAGCTTTTACGCGCCCAGCACGTTGACGCCCGCGGGTGGCAAAGCCCTGGCACAGGCATTTAACAGAAAGTTCAACACCAATATCGAGGTCAATTATCTTCCCTCGGGAAGCATGACCGCGGACGTAGGCAAGCTCGTCGCTCAAGCGGCGACCGGGGTAGCTCCTGAATGGGATCTGATGGTTATCATCGATGCCCTTCATGGCCCGCTCTGGCAGAAAAAACTCCATATCCCTTACGACTACGGACAGCTCGGGGTCGATTCTAGAGCCGTCCACAACGATAGCGGGACGGTATCGATAGCAAATCAGGTCGTTCTGCCCGCGTATAACCCGAAGATCTTGCCTGCCAAGGATGTGCCCAAGCGGTGGGAGGATCTCCTTGATGCTAAGTGGAAAGGGAAGATCGGAGTCCCCACGGCCACGGGGCAGTTCGACTTTCTGGCGATTGCGTGGGGCGAAGAAAAATTCCTCG
>JACPFH010000564.1 GCA_016183075.1 Deltaproteobacteria bacterium
GCTCGCAGACGTTGGCGATCATGGAAAAAACGTAAGGGAAGCTATAAAGGGCCATGACGAAAATCAGGCCCTCCATCGGGAAGATATTGAACAGGTGCTCGCCCGACCCCGTCAGGGAGCGATAGAGCTGATTCAGGAGTCCCGCATTCGGCCCCGCAAGCAGCGTCCAGGCAAAGGCGCCAAGAAAAGGCGGGGTCACGAAGGAAGCCATGACCAGAGCGCGAATCGCTCGCTTCAGGGGAAGATCGGTACGGGTCACGAGCCAAGCCAAGAGCGCCCCGATGCCGAGAGCGATCACACCGACCCAGGAGGACACAACGATCGTATTCCAGATCGCCTTGAGGAAAGCCGTTTCGCTGAAGACATCGAGATAATTCCGCAGCGTTACCCCATGCTCGTCGCGCAGGCTGGTCACGAAAACCGATCCCAGGGGGAGAACCATGAGAAAGACCAAAAACAGCGCCGCGCCAACCCACACGGGAAGCGTGGCATCGACTCTTCGAAGACCGGGCCAGCCGGCAACCCTGAGCTTTCCCTGTACGCCTGCCCCGGGAATCGACATCGGCTTCTCAGTCCGGAACTCTACGCTCCGAAAAACTCCACGAAGCGCTTTTTGATCTCGGCGTTTTTCTCTTCCAGCTCCTGCGGGTCCACAGCCAGGAGCTTCAGATCTTTAAGCCTCGGCTTGTCCTTTGGATAGCTCACATCAGGATGCCCGGTATAAAGCCCTTCCCGATCGGCGAGCATCTGCTGCGCTTCCTTGGTAAAGATGAATTCAGTGAAAAGCTTCGCCGCGTTCGGATGGGGCGCATCCTTGGCAATGGCCGTTGGAGAGACGATGAGGGGCGCCCCTTCTTTCGGGTAGACGATCTTCACGGGGTTTCCCTGCTTCATGGTTTTGTAATAAAAATACTCGGCGCCGTTCGCTCCAACGGGTCTTTCTCCGGACGCGACGACTCCGGCGGGATCGTTGGCCGACTGGACCAGGTGCAGCCGGTTCTTCGCCAGCTCCTTGAAGTAATCCCATCCATGAAGGTTCAAAATCGCCGCCACGTGCGTCATGATGATGCCGCTATAAGTCGGATGCGCGGTAACCATTCTCCCTTTCCACTTCGGATCCAGGAGATCTTTCCAGCCTTTGGGGGCGTCTTTTTCCGCGACGACCTTGGGGTTGTGGGCGATGACGGAAAGGGTCGCCCTCATGCCGTAGAAAAAACCATCCCTGTCTCTGAAGCCCTCGGAAAAACCCGCCGCAGCCGCAGGCGTATATTTCATCACCAACCCCTTCTGTTTCAACAAAACGAAATGGCCGGCGTCCGAGGTGTGGACGATGTCTGCATTCTTGATCCCGGCGCTCACCTCCTGCATCACCCGTTGCAAAACCCGTTGGGATCCGGTCCTGTGGACCTCAACCTCGATCCCCTTGTACCTGTTCTGGAAGAGGTGAGCGAGCGAAGTCGACGATGGCAGCGCCAGCGAGGTGTACCAGACGACCTTTCCCTCTTTCTTCGCCGCCTCAATCAGGGAAGCATCTTGCGCGGAAGCCAAACTCACCGAAGACAAAATCAGAGCCGCCAACAAAGGAACGAAAATCTTTTTCATCTCGCTTCCCTCCTGGTCAATGGCTTTCCCAGACCGTTGAAAAAGGCCCATCTGCTTCGTTGCGCTCGACCGCCTCGCTCCAACGTACTGCCCGTACGCCTGCGCTCGTCGGTTTCTCGCGCGCCTCGCATCTGGGACCTTTTTTACCGGTCTGGCAACAGGGGTTTTTCAACATCCCGTTTCGACGTTAACAGTAGTGCACGTTCTCACACGCACGTCAACAATCCACCTGCCCGGGTTTGCATCCAAAATTTTGCGGCTTCGCGGCTCCCTCGGGGAACACGCTCTCGGCTGCGGCCGATGGGCCTCTGCCATAGTTCGCACCATCGGTAATCGGACGTCCGCAGCCTCGCTCGCGCTCCCCTCGGTCGCCCCGTTGCTCCGTCCCACCTCTGGCAAAGGCAGAGGTTAAGATGGTTCCGCTCAGGGATCCCACACAGCCCTCCGTGCGCTTTACAGGAGACCTCCCGACACCGTTTGAACGAATTGAACGTTTCGAACGATTGGAACGGTTCGAGCGGTTCATTCCGGGGATAACAGATTCGTAAGCTCTGATATCGCCGCAAGCTGCTCGAGGCGCTCCACCGCAGCGATGATTTCTTCCACTTTGACCCCAGGCACCGCCATCCGGGCGTTGGCGCGAAACTTCTCCGCCAGGTCCTCCGGCGCAAGCGGCGACTCCAACCCTCCTCTCGGATGAGGTTGGTTTTCTTCCAAAACCGTCCCGCTTCTCAACTTGACTCTAACGTGTCCGGAGAAATGGCGCGGGTAATCGATCGTCGGATCCAGCTCGTAGCGAACCTTCTTCGCGAGGGCGAGCACCTCGGGGTCGCGGATCGCCTTATCGGAAAACTCATCGAGGCCGGCTTTTCCCCGCGCGAGGATAACCGCAATGCCATAAGGTAGACTGAATTTCGCGCCATACGGCGTGGAAGGCGCCTGTTTTTCGCTTAGAGGCTCCCACAACCGGTGGACGGGGCCTTTGGCCGTGCGGCAAACGACCTCTTCTACTTCATCAGGCCGAACCCCATGCTTCTCCCTGAGTCGCAGCGCGCAATCCATGTACGGATGCGATATCGACCCGCAAGGATAAGACTTGAAAGCGATCCGGGGGATTTCCCAGGTCATTCCAAGCTCCTTGAGCTTCTCGAGCTGCAAGCCGTCTTCGCCCGCAAAAGATCGATAGAAACCGTGCCGGCCTTCGAACACCGTTCCCGGACCACGAAATCCTTGCCTGGCTAGCATAACCGCGATGACGCCGCCGTGCGCTGACCAACCGGGGTGGAGCCGTTTGGTCCAAGTGCCGTCGGCCAGATACTCGATGATCCCGGAGCTTTGACTGCCGCAGATGCCGAAGGCATCGAGCCACTCACGGATAGTCAGGTTTGAGAGCTTCCCGGCCGCGGCCGCCGCGCCGAACGTGGCACAAAGCGCCGTCGGGTGAAACCCGCGGGCGTGAAATTTTCCGGGCGCCACCAGGCCCACCTTACACATCACCTCGATCCCCGCTACCGCCGCCGTCAAAACGCTCCGACCGTCCGCCCCAAGCCGTTCGCCAACGGCCAGGGCCGTAACGGCGCCGCAGCAACCTGTATGGACAATCGCCTCCTCCAGCGTGTCGTCGTAGTCGAGACCGTGCGCGAGCGTTCCGTTGGCCAAAACCGCGTTGGCCGCGCCATGCCTTTCCCTCGTGCCGATCAGACGGCTTTCGGGGACGCCCCCGAGCGCGCGCGCCACCGCCAGGACCATCCGCCCGAAATCCATTGTGGATGCTGCGAGCGCGTTCCCCAGCGTGTCGAGAAAAATGAGCTTGGCTTTCTCGACAACCTCGGGCGGAATATCTTCAAACTCGAGGTTTCGGAGGAACGCCGCTACCGCTTCCGCGTACCGCTCCATTTCCTGCTTCCGGGCTTTTTCGTGGCAGCTTTCTTCGCCGCTTCCCCGCTTCTTCCCGACAGAACACGGATCAAGGGAAAAACGCTTCGCGCGCGCTCGATATTCGCCACCAGCTCGACCGCCGCTTCGGTGTCTTTTCGCGAGAGAACCAGGCGGGCGCAATCGCGAAATTTTTCGCCAATCTCCGCCCAGCTCATCGGCTTTTGCGGATGACCCCTGGCGACATCCGCCCTGCCCTCAATGGTTCGACCATCTTTGAGCCTGACGCGGATGCGCGAGCGAACCTGATCGTATCCCAGCGCCTCAAGCTCAGGATCGACCACGAGCGTTACGCGCCGCATCATCTCCACCACTCTAGGATCCCGTACCTTTCTGTCCGTGAACTGGGCGATGCCCGCCTTGCGCTCGAGTACCCCTATGGCCATGCAAAATGGGATGCTGAACTTGCCCTCGAGCGAGGTCTTGGGCATAGGATAAATCAGCGCATTGGGAACGTTGGAATTCGTGCCGACTTCGATAGAATCGATATCCTCCGCATGCAGGTCGTTCTGTTTGACCATGTCCAGGATCAGATCCTGCGCCGGGTGCGACAGGGAGCCTGAGGGATAGGGTTTGATCGAAATCCCCGGCTCCTGCATGAAGTAAGGCCGCCCCAGCCGGCCGGCGATTTTCCCCTCGTCATAACCGCCGCCCATTGCGCTATAGAAACCGCGCTTGGCTTCGAGGATGTTGGTGGCGGAAGTAAATCCCTGCGCGGCCAGTTGCGCGGCCGTGACGCCGTTTTCCGCAGCGCGCCCGGCGTGAAGCGGCTTGGTCATCGTGCCGAAGTTCTCCCGGAGCCCCGAGGACATGCTGGCGGAAATGCCAAGGGCCCGTGCCAGGACCTCCGGCTTCATGTTCAGAAGCTTTCCCACCGCCACGACGGCTCCCAAGCCGCCCATCGTCGCCGTCGAGTGAAACCCTGATTGATAATGACGAGGATTCATGGCATCGGCAATACGACACTCCACCTCTACCCCCAGGATGTAGGCCAGCAACATATCCTGGCCCGAAACCTTACACGCTTCACCGACGGCCAAGACCGCGGCCAAGACGGGAACCGTGGGATGAGTGAGCAAACCATAAACCGCTTCTTTCGAAGTCGAAAGTTGCGTATCATCGTAATCCATGGCGTGACCGGCAACGCCATTCGCAAGCGCTGCTCTGGCCGCCGGCACCATAAAGCCTGCGCCTATGACCCCCGCCTCTTCTCTCCCTCCCAACCTCCGAATGTAACTCTGGATGATGCGCGACCCCTTCTCGGTCGAGCCGGCAAGCATGACACCCAAACCGTCGAGAACAAATCCCTGTGCCGCGCGAATGACCTCAGGGGGAACTTCCTTATACCTCGTCCGATAAACAAAATTTACGACTTCTTCGGTCAAACCCATCCCGCTCTCCTTGCAGTGCACTCGCTGGCCTGTCTCCGTCATGCCCGCGCAGGCGGGCATCCAGTCTGCTTCTGCCCCCTACCCCTGGATTCCCGCTTTCGCGGGAATGACGAAACCTACCCGTCTCAACGCTTGCGTTTTTACGATAGCACTATTGCGCGCAATTTTCCACCCTCGCGGCAGCAGGCGGATGATCACTTAGAACGCATCCTGAAAATTATCGAGGAAATACACAACCGGGCAGAGAAAAAACTCGAGCGCCGCAGCACAGCCGGGCCCGGGCCAAATCGAGAGGAAGCCCTGGAGGAGTTACGGGTCTGCGTAGAGGAGCTGCGGGTGGCCGGGGAAGAATTGCGCCATCAGAACGAGGCGCTGAGCCGCGAACGCCAGCGCTACGCGGACCTTTTCAATTTCGCGCCGGACGCCTATCTAATAACCGACGCCGACGGAGTAATCCAGGAAGCAAACCGAGCCGCAGGCACACTTCTCAATTGCCCCCAGCAGTTCCTGATCGGCAAACCTTTGGTCGTCTTTGTGGCCAGGGAGGATCACAGGGCTTTCCGACTCCAATTGACTACGGTCAGGCTAGAGGCCATGGAAAAAGTGGAGGACTGGCGAATTACGATTCAGCCGCGCGAGACTTCGGCCTTTCGCGCCGCAATGACCGCGGGCGCCATACAGGATCCGGTAAGCCGGCTGATCGGCCTTCGCTGGCTTATCCGACCTGTCCCAGGCTAAGCTACCTTAACGGACCGACGACCGAAGACCGCTGACCGCCGACCACCGACCGAAGGCCGCTGACTGACGACCGCTGACCGTCGACCGCTGACAAACGACCCCCGACCGAAGACAAACGACGGACGACTGAAGATCGACGAGCGGCCGTCGACGGTCT
>JACPFH010000565.1 GCA_016183075.1 Deltaproteobacteria bacterium
AAGTTGCAGGTGCCGGCGGGCAAGGCGAACCCGAGACCGCCGATCGGCACGGCGCTCGGCCAGCGCGGTCTGAACATCATGGAATTCTGCAAGGCATTCAACGCCGCCACGCAGAAGATGGAACCCGGGATGCCGGTGCCGGTGATCATCACCGCCTACCAGGACAAGAGTTTTACCTTCGTGATGAAGACGCCGCCCGCGACGGTGCACATCCAGAAGGCAGCGAAGATCGAGAAAGGCAGCCCGCGGCCCCACACCGACAAGGTCGGGAGGATCACGCGCGCCCAGGCCGAGGAACTCGCCAAGGTGAAAATGCCGGATCTCACCGCTGCGGATGTCGAGGCGGCGGTGCGGACGGTTGCCGGCAGTGCCCGCAGCATGGGCGTCGAAGTGGAGGGCTTGTAAATGGCACACACTTCCAAGCGCTACAACGGGATCCGTGCCAAGGTCGATCACGTCAAGCTCTACCCGGTGCAGGAAGCGCTCAAGATCATCAAGGACAACGCGACTGCCAAGTTCAACGAATCGGTTGACGTATCGATCAATCTCGGCATCGATGCCAAGAAGTCGGATCAGGCGGTGCGCGGTTCGCTCGTACTGCCGCAGGGTACCGGCAAAACGGTGCGGGTGGCCGTGTTCGCCCAGGGCGACAAGGCGGGCCAGGCGAAGGAGGCGGGTGCGGATATCGTCGGTTTCGAGGATCTGGCCAACGAAATCAAGGGCGGCAAGCTCGATTTCGACGTCGTGATCGCGACTCCCGATGCGATGCGCGTGGTCGGCGGACTGGGCCAGATCCTGGGTCCGCGCGGTCTGATGCCGAATCCCAAGGTGGGCACGGTCACTCAGGATGTGACCACGGCGGTCAAGAACGCCAAGGCGGGGCAGGTGCAGTATCGCACCGACAAGGCGGGCATCGTGCAGTGCACGATCGGGCGCGCCTCGTTCAGCGTTGAAGCATTGGCGGAAAATTTTAAGGCATTGGTCGATGCGGTCAACAAGGCCAGGCCGGCGAGCTCGAAAGGCGTCTATCTCAAGAAGTTGAGTGTCTCGAGCACGATGGGCGTGGGCGTGCGTGTGGATCAGTCGAGTTTGACGCAGTAGCGGTTTTTTCCTCTGCGGGATGCAGGGGCAAGGGCTTTGGGCCGCCGGGGATACGCCCCGGCGGGTTGTCAAAGACCGTAGGAGCCGAAAGGTTTAATTTTTCGGGAACGGATTACCAGTCCGCGGGTCACAGGCTGTCTTCGGACAAGCAGGTCGAGCCGCGATGCTGAAGCCTGACTCGAAGGTCCTACGCAGACGGTGCACCCGGAAACAGGTATCGCAGATGTTTTACTCCTGGATCAAAGGTCGCCGTGTCGGAAGGGTGAGGGATGAAGGATGAAACAGTTTTTTGAATTCATCCTTCCGCCTTCCTCCTTTACATGAAAGGAGGTAGACCTTGGGTCTAAATCTTGAACAGAAACAGGCGGTAGTGGCCGAAATCAGCGCTGAGCTGGCAAAGGCCCAGACTGTTGTGTTGGCCGAATACCGCAGTCTGCAGGTGGGCGAAATGACCGAGTTGCGCAAGAAAGCGCGCAGCTCGGGCGTTTACCTGCGCGTTCTGAAAAACACGCTGGCGCGCCGCGCCGTCGCGGATACACCGTTCAAAGGGCTTGTCGACAAAATGGTCGGGCCCCTTGCTTACGGGATATCGAGCGATCCCGTGGCGGCAGCCAAGGTGCTGCACGAGTATGCCAGGAGCAACGAGAAGTTCGTGATCAGGGCCGGCGCCATGCCCGATGTGGTGATGTCGCCGAAGGAAGTGGCGGACCTCGCCCGGATGCCCAGCCGTCAGGAACTGCTCGCTACGCTCATGGCCACGATGCAGGCGCCGGTCGCGAAGCTGATCCGGACCTTGAATGAGGTGCCGGGCAAATTCGTGCGGACGGTGGCCGCCGTGCATGATCAGAAGGAAAAGAAGGCTGCGTAGCAGGCTTCTTTCGGCGCAGACTAACCTTCAGGTTATGTCGGAGCCAAAAGACGGCTGCACTACCGTTTTCGTCAATTTACGATTTAACAGGAGTTAGGAATGGCACTTGCCAGAACTGAAATTCTCGATGCAATCGCAAACATGACCGTGCTTGAGCTCTCGCAGCTCATCAAGGACATGGAGGAAAAATTCGGTGTTTCCGCCGCCGCCGCCACGGTGTCGGTCGCGGCTCCCGCCGCGGGCGGAGGGGCTGCCGCTGCCGCAGCGGAAGAAAAGACCGAATTCACGGTGATGCTCACCAATGCGGGCGCCAACAAGGTGAACACCATCAAGATCGTGCGTGCGGTCACGGGGCTCGGCCTCAAGGAAGCAAAAGACCTGGTCGACGGCGCGCCCAAGCCGGTCAAGGAAGGCATCTCCAAGGCGGACGCGGACGCGCTCGCCAAGCAGCTTACCGAAGCCGGCGCGACGGTCGAAATCAAGTAACAGTTGCACGGAGCCATGGCTGGCGGGCAGCCGCCAGCCTTTCTCTTTTGTTGGGACGGTCACGAACTCTTGCACAAGCCGCGGACATGCCGCGGAGCGTGCCGCGGTTGGTCACCGCCGATTCCCTGACTCTTTCGTGGAGTTGATATGGCGTACTCTTTCACCGAAAAAAAGCGCATCCGCAAAAGTTTTGCCAAACGCAGCAGCGTGCT
>JACPFH010000570.1 GCA_016183075.1 Deltaproteobacteria bacterium
CACCCGTCCTGTAATCTGGGTCCGTGCAGCAGCGCCCGGGGTCAAAAATCGGCACTTCCCGGGCCCGGCAGACAGCAGAATACCATCAAGCTCGACCGGCTACGGCGCGGGTCCGTGTCGGGTCCGGCGGCTGCTTTGGCCCGAATAGGGGATTGACTGAAGGCTCCTCTTATGGCTAGGTTTCGTTTCCAGAGGGTCGGAAGCACATCACCCCCTACAGAGATAGGAGATTCTATGAAGAGTTACTGCTGCCGGCGAGATGAGATGCTATCGAGCCAGATTTCAAATCTAAAGGGGGCGGCATGGCCAAGCTCAAACTGACCGTGGCGTGTTCCGAGTATGATTACCTGCAGCCGCTTCGCGACGGTGAAGTAGAGCCCGAAGGCATCGACCTGAATTTGATCTTCGTCGAAAGCGGCACCCGCCATATGCGGATGTACCGCCACGGTGAATACGATGCTTGCGAATTTTCCATGTGCTCCTACCTCGTCGCCCGCGGGCAGAATATCGATCGGATTCAGGCTATCCCTTTCTTCCCGCGGCGGATGTTCGGCCACAAGTTTTGCTTTATCCGCGCCGGATCCGGGATCAAGAAGCCCTCGGATCTGAAGGGGAAAAGGATCGGCCTGCGGACCTACGAGAACACCCTCGCCCTGATCGTCAAGGGGATGTTCATGAACAATTACGACCTGCCCGTGACCGATGTTACCTGGGTCCTCGTCAATAAAGAGCCTGTAGGCGCCGAGCTCCCGTCGCACATCAAAATCGAGCGAGTCGAGGGCGGCAAGAAGCTCGAACATCTACTGGCAGCGGGACAAATCGATGCCCTGGTCGAGCCGGATCTGCCCCAGACGTGGCTGCGGGCGAGCGCCTTTTTCCGGACTTCGAAAAAGAGGAAAAAGAGTATTACAAGAGAGCTCGGATCTTTCCCATCATGCACCCGATTGTGATAAAAAAGGAAATCCTAGAGCTCGATCCGTGGGTCGCGACAAGCCTCTACGACGCCTTTTATAAAGCGCGGAAACTCTACAACGATTTCATGCAGCAGCCGCACCGGCTGAGCTTCGCGTGGGGAGGCTCTTATCTGGAAGCGGAGAGAGAATTTTTCGGCAAGGATCCATTTTATCAGGGTTTTAAAGAAAACCGTCACGACGTTCAGACGATGATTCAATTTGCCGAACAGCAAGGCTTGCTCCCGCGTCCGCTGACGGTCGAAGAACTGTTTACGCAGAACACGCGCGACACGTGAAGGACGAAACGGACCTATCTACCTGAGGAGGAGATTCTCTGGGCAAAGGGGCAGCGGTTTTTCGGCATTAAGGTTTTCCTAAAGGAGGCTTCTATGGCGAATTATCGGATCATCGATGCGGATGGGCATGTCATGGAGATCGACAGCGAACTCAGCGAGTTCATCGGCCCTCCGTATAATAATCTTGAGTGGCACAAAAGCTACTCCTTCTGGCCCGGTCTCACGATGGACGGGTTTCTGCGCGCTCTTAGGAATCCCGGAGGTTGGGCCGGAGGTGGAAGCGGGCCCAATGCTCAGGACTGGCTTGGTTTTCTCGACAAGAACCGGATCGAGGTTACGGTCCTCTATCCCACGCAGGGATTGACTCATGCCGCCATCCGGGATCGGGATTGGGCGGTCGTCCTGGCCCGCGCCTACAACGATTGGATCTATCAGCGATTCATGCGGGCCAGCCAGCGGCTCGTCGGGGTCGCGTTGCTGCCCATTCAGGATATAAACGAAGCCGTCAGCGAGCTACGGCGCTGCGTCACGGAGCTGGGCATGGTCGGCGCCGTCCTTCCGGCGGTCGCCGTGGGCGGCAAGGTCTACAGCGGGCCGGAATTTTAGCCCCTTTGGGAAGAGGCACAGAGGCTCGATGTGCCGGTCTCCACACACGGCGGACTGAGCTTTCCTGATCTCGGCCTGGACGCCCTCAATAATTTTACCGTCGGCCACTGCCTTGAGCATCCGTTCGCGCAGATGCGCCAACTGGTGAGCATGATCTTCGAGGGCGTCTTCGAGCTCTTTCCGAAGCTCCGCTACGGCTGCCTGGAATGCGGCGTCGGCTGGGTGCCCTACATGATGGATCGCATGG
>JACPFH010000571.1 GCA_016183075.1 Deltaproteobacteria bacterium
CCTCCCAGGCCTGGACCCAGGGGCAGGACCAGGACGCGCGCCACTGGTTTCCCTGCTTCGACTACCCGAACCAGAAGGCCTCCACCGAGGTGATCGCGACCGTCCCCGCGAGGATGGCCGCGCTCTCCAACGGGCGGCTCGTCCGCCGCACCGAGGACAAGCGGCTTCTCACCGGGAAGGGCCAGTTCCTCGACGATATGAAAGTGGCGGGAATGCACCACGCGGCAGTCCTGCGCAGCCCCTACGCGCATGCCGTGATCAAATCGGTGGATCCGTCAGAGGCGCTGAAGATGCCGGGCGTGCGGAGCGTCATGACCGGCGAAGATGTCGCCCGCATGTCCAGCCCCTTCCCGCAGGCCGTGGACGAGCCCATCGAGTACTACTGCATCGCCGTCGACCGGGCTCGGTACGTGGGCGAGGGCGTCGCGGTCGTCGTCGCCGAGGACCGTTATCTTGCCGAGGACGCTCTGCAGGCGATTCGCGTGGACTACGAGCCCCTACCCGTCGTCGTCGACGTGGAGAGGGCTGCGGAAAAAGGCGCTCCGATTCTCCATTCCAAGCTCGCCACCAACATCATCAATCACCGGGAGCTGCGCTACGGTGATCCAGAGGCCGCCTTCGCTCAGGCCGATGTCACCGTCGCGGCAAAGTTCTTCTTTCCCAAATACTCCTCCACGCCGATGGAAACGTTCGCCGTCATTGCTCAATACGAGCCGGTCGAAGACATCATCACCATCTGGTCCAACTTCCAGGGCCCTTTCACTATGCATCCGGTATCGGTCGCGGCCCTGCGGATCGCGGAAAACCGGCTGCGCTTCATTGTTCCGCCCGACATCGGCGGAGCCTTCGGGATCAAGTCCAGTATGTTCCCGCAGATGGTCATGACCGCCCTCGCGGCGAAACAGGCGGGCGTCCCGGTCAAATACATCGAGGACCGCATGGAGCATCTCATGTCGTCCTCGAGCGGCACGGATCGAGTAACCGAGATCGAGGTCGCGGCGAAAAAAGACGGAACCATTCTAGGCATGCGCAAGAAGGTTCTGGACAATGTCGGAGCTTACCTGCGCAGCCCGGAGCCGGCCTGCATGTACCGCTCCACGGGAAACCAGCTCGGGGCTTACCGGACGAAAAACCTGGCCTGGGACGCTTACGTCGTCATGACCAACAAATGCCCCACCGGGCCCAACCGCGGCTATGGTTGCCAGCAGCTCTACTTCGAGACGGAGCGAATCGTCGATATGCTTGCCGACAAGCTCCAGATGGATCCGGCCGAGATCCGCAGGAAGAACCTGATTCCCAAGGAGGAATTCCCATACACGACTCCGACCGGGGGCTTTTACGATGCCGGAGATTACCCGGCGTGTCTGGACCTCGCGTTAGAGAAGGCCGAATACCAGAAACTACGTGAGCAGCAGGTGAAGGCACGAAAGGAAGGCCGTTTGTTTGGCATCGGCCTGGCTACCGTCGTCGATCCTTCCGTGACCAATATTGGATACATCACCGTCGCGTATACCCCCGAGTACCGAGCGAGCGAAAAGTTCAATCCCAAGTCGGGGTCCGGCGAGACCGCCGTTGTGAAAATGGACCCTCTCGGGCAGGTCAACGTTATCATCAACACGGTTCCCGAAGGCCAGGGGCACGAGACCATCGTTCAGCAAATCGTCGCCGACGAACTGAGTATCTCCCCGGGGGATGTTCGCGTTATTTCGGGAATCGATACCTTTACGAGGTTCTGGAGCGTTACGACGGGGACTTACTCGAGCCGGTTTGCGTCGGTGGGCACGAGCGCGGTAGCCATGGCGGCAAGAAGGGTAAAAGAAAAACTCCTGAAGATCGCCTCCCACCGGCTCGAGGTCGATTTAGACGACCTCGAACTGGTGAACGGGGCCATCCAGGTAAAAGGAGCCCCGGACCGAAAGATCACGATCCGCCGCCTGGCCGGACTGGCCCACTGGAACCAGGGAGATCTACCGGAAGGAATGGAGCCCGGCATACACGCAAGCTACACCTATAATTTTCCGGTTTCCAAGCCCCCGGATGAAGCGGACCGGGTGGACTCCTCCGCGACCTACTCGTTTATCGCCGACCTGGCCTGTGTGGAGATCGACCCGGAGACGGGGCAAGTGGAGATCAAAAAATACGTCACCGTGCACGATTGCGGCAACGTCATTCATCCAAAAATCGTCGAGGGACAAATTTACGGTAGCTTCACCCACGGACTCGGAGGGGCGTTTTACGAAGAGATGGCCTACGACCAGGACGGTCAGTACCTGGCGGGTTCTTTCGCCGACTACACCTGCCCTTCAGCGGTCGAGGTGCCCGAGCTCGACATCGGCCATATCGAGACACCTTCCCCTCTGACGGTCATGGGTTCGAAGGGCTGCGGAGAGTCGTGCACGATGAGCGTTCCCGCATGCCTGGCCAACGCCGTTGCCGATGCGCTGTCGCCTCTGGGCGTCACCGTCAACCGTCTCCCTCTCAGACCCCACGACATCTGGCAATTGATCCAGGACGCCAAGGCTGCGAGTCCGACGAAAAGCAAGCGAGGAAAAAGATGAAACCGGCGGCCTTCAAGTACGTCAGGGTCGACAGCGTCGAGGCGGCCCTTTCGGCCCTCGAGCAGTACGGAAGCGATGCAAAGATTTTAGCCGGGGGGCAGAGCCTCGTGCCGATGATGAATTTTCGCATCGCGCAACCCTCCGTCTTGGTCGACATCAACCCGGTGAATGAAATCGATTTTATTCGGGCGGAAAACGGGTGGCTGTGCATCGGCGCGCGGACACGCCAGACAACTCTGGAAAAGAACCCCGACGTAAATCAAAAATGCCCCCTTCTCGCCGCCGCCGTTAAGTGGATCGGCCATCCTCAGATCAGAAACCGCGGCACCTTGGGAGGGAGCCTGGTTCACGGCGACCCTACGGCGGAACTTGCGCTTGTGGCAACGCTGCTCGACGCCCGGCTCGTGATCCGGAGCACGGCAAAATCCCGCACGGTAGGACCGGCCGATTTCTTTGACGGCTTCATGAGCACCCGCATTACGGAGACGGAGATCCTTACCGAGGTTCGCTATCCCGCGGCTCCGCCGGGTTCGGGATACGGCTTCCATGAGCTGTGCATCCGCCAAGGAGATTTCGCCGTCGTCGCCGCCGCGGTCCAGTTTACCGCGGACGACGTCGGGCTTTGCACTGAGGCGCGCGTCGCCGTCTCCGGCGCCGGGCCGAAGCCGCTGCGGATCCCGGCTGCAGAGAAGATCTTGGCGGGCAGCGACGCAAGCGCCGCGGTACTCGACGCAGCCGCCGCCTGTGTTCCCGCTGAGCTGCAACCGATGAGCGATCTCAAGGGAAGCGAAGCCTATCGGCGGGAGATGGCGCGGATATTCGTCCGCAGGGCGCTGGCGGATGCTTGGTCGATGGCGAGGGAGAAACGATGAAAACACGTGAGAGAGCTATGATTCGGGTGCGGGTGAACGGCGTCGAGTACGAGCGTGAAGTGGAGCCTCGCCTCTTGCTCTGCGATTTCCTCAGGGAAAACCTGGGTCTCACCGGAACCCACATAGGATGCGAGCACGGCATATGCGGCTCCTGTACGGTGATGGTGAATGGATATACCGTGCGGTCGTGTCTCATGTTCGCGGTCCAGGCAAACGACGCTGATGTAACAACCGTTGAAGGGCTCGCCGCGGGGGGAAAACTCCATCCTCTTCAGGAGGCCTTTTCGGAGCACTACGGGCTGCAGTGCGGCTTCTGCACTCCGGGGATGCTCTTCAGCGCGCTCGAGCTGCTTAAGGAGACTCCGAAACCCACGGATCACGAAATCCGCGAAGGCATCGCCGGTAACATCTGCCGGTGCACCGGCTATTATCACATCGTGCAGGCCGTAAAAGCAGCCGCCGAGCAAATGGCACAAAAACAAACGTAGCCGCGCCCCACCCAGCACAAGCATGGACAAAGTATCAAACCTTCGCGAGGCCATCGCTCGCGATATTCAAGATGGGATGGCTGTCGCCATGGGTTGCGCGCTCGAATCCCTGATCCCTTTTGCCGCCGGTTACGAGATCATCCGCCAGAAAAAGCAAGATCTCACGCTAATAGCTCCGATTTCGGACATACAGTTTGATCAGATCATCGGCGCAGGATGCGTTAAAAAAGTCGTTGCGTCCTGGGTGGGCAACGTTGCAGCCGGGTTGGGGCACAACTTCCGCCGCGCCATGGAAGAAGGCATCCCGCAGCGCCTGGAGGTGGAGGAGCACTCGAACTTCACGCTCGCGCTCGGGCTCAAAGCGGCAGCGATGGGCCTCCCCTTTCTCCCGACCAAGACCGCGCGGGGAAGCGACTTTGCACGCGAGCCGCATTACGCGGAAATCGACTGCCCTTTCACGCGCGAGAAGCTTTTGGCCGTCCGCGCCATCCAGCCGGACCTGGCAATCCTCCATGTACAGCGAGCCGACTCGGAGGGAAACGCCCATGTCTGGGGGAATTTCGGCGTCTTGCGCGAAGCGGCGTTTGCCGCAAAAAAAGTTCTTCTGACGTGCGACGAGATCGTCGACCACGAGGTTATTCTGAGCGACCCCAACCGAACCGTCGTGCCCGGCTTTCTCGTCTCCAGCGTCGTCCACCTGTCCTTCGGCTCGCACCCCTCTCCCACTCAGGGCTACACGCGCCGGGACGACGACTTTTACTTCGAGTATCATAAGGAGTCACGCGCTCCCGAAGGCTTTAAACGTTGGCTAGAAAAATGGATCCTGGGCGTGAAAGACCACAGCGAATATCTTGCCCTCCTCGGCCCCGAGCGCTTGCAACGCCTCAAGCCCGAGGGCAATCTCTTTTCCCTTCCCGTGAGCTTTAATTTTTAGGCATACCTCTGATGCCCTAGCGGAAAATGGAATACACACGCAAAGAGCTCATGGTGGTCGCCGCAGCGCGGGAGATACGCGAGGGCGAGAAAGTTTTTGTCGGAATGCGCCTTCCCCTCCTCGGCTTCGCCGTCGCCAAGGAGCTGCACGCGCCCAACGCCGTAGGGATCTTCGAGAACGGAGTGATCCGCGACTGGCCCGCGCTCCAGTCGATCTTTACCATCAGCGATCCCCCCAACCTGGCGCGCGCGCTTTACTGCGGCGGGATCGTCGATGTCATGAACCTGCTTCAGGCAGGAAGGGTCGACCTCGGATTCATCGGCGGCGCCGAGGTGGACCGGTACGGAAACCTCAACACTCACTGGGTCGTCGAGAACGGCCACAGGGTCAGGCTTCCGGGCAGCGGCGGCGCGGCCGACATCGCGACGCTCGCCGGCCGGTGCATCATCATCATGAACCATGAACGGCGCCGCTTTTTGCCGCGCGTTCACTTCATTACCTCGCCCGGCTATGGCGAAGGAGCCGAATGGCGTACGGAAAACGGGCTGCCCGGTGGCGGGCCAAGCCGCGTTATCACGAGCCTGGGCATTTTTTCCTTCGACGCGCAAAGCCGCGAGGTGGTCCTCGCATCGCACCACCCGGGAGTGACAGTCGAAGAAATTAGGCGGGAGACCGGCTGGCCCCTGAGGATTTCCCCCGGCCTCAACGAGACTGCTCCACCATCCCGTGAAGAGCTGGCCGTCGTAAGAAAATACGATCCCAAAAGGGTCTGGACCTCCTGAAGAAAGCGCAAACCCCGTCTAATTTCCGTGCCATATCAGCCCAGTTTATCCCCGAGCCGGCTTTCGGTTTTCAGAGAGAGCGGAAAAAGAGTTTATTTTTCATAGAATCTTTGGTATATAAACTGTTAAAGCATAAATGAATTTCTCCTAACTCTATGAAAACAAAGCAAATCTGCCAGTGGTTTCTATACAGGATCCTAGAGGTCTCATTTCATTGCCTCCGGTTCCTCGTCAGGACCCTCCCCGTCAATGTTTTTCAAGCGGTCGCCACCCGCTTGCTTCCGCTCTTCGTCCGCTTTTTAATCCCGCGCCGCCGCATCGTTAAAAACCTCGATGCAGCTTTCGGCGAGCGCTATTCCCCGGCGACCAAGAAAGGAATGGCCAAGGGTGTACAGGAGCAATACGCCAAAAATCTGATCGATTGCGTGTTCCAACTCAAATCGCCCGACCACGTCCGTCAAGCCGTGGCCATCGAAGGGCTCGATAACTTGAAGGCCGCGCTGGCTAAAGGCAAAGGAGTAATCGCCCTGGGCGCACACATCGGTAATTTCGTCCTGGCGGGCGCGCGCATCGGCGCCGAGGGATACCCGTTTTCAACTCTGTTCAGGGTTCCCAAGGAAAAAAGAATCAGAGAGATTATTTACCGCTACCTCCCCTTCTTTCACCAGCAGATCATCCCGTCCCGGCCCAAGCGCGCAGCCGTAAAGAAAATCCTGAGCGCCCTGAAGCAAAACGAGATCGTCTTCATTCTTGGCGATAATTTAAAAAAAGGGAAGGTCGAAACTCTTCTTTTTGGGCAGCCGGTTCCGTCGCCGCGAGGACCGGTGAGCCTGGCGCTGCGTTCAGGAGCAGCTCTGGTCCCCGTGTACCTGGTACGAAATTATCAGGGGGGATTGGAGCTGACCATCGAGCCCGAAATTCCATTGCTACGAAACGGCAACCTCGGCAGGGATATCACCCACGGCACCCAAACTATAGTGCGCCATCTCGAACAGCTCATTCGTCGCTACCCGGATCAGTGGAGCTGGCTCACCGTGCGGATGCGAAGGCGTCATGGATACATGTATTCGATCGGCGGCGATTCGAACTCGGCTACTACTTCCTTCACGCCTGGAACACCTTTGGCAAGCTCGACGATCGTCTCTTCCAAATCCGATTGAGCCAGGATGCCTGACAGATAAACCTTCCCGCGCTCGGCCCGCACCGTCACCGGAAGGTTGCGGGTCTTGGGCGACACCACGAGGGCAGCCTGCACTCGGGCGGTCACGGTAAGATCCTGAAAGGCCTGTTCGGACTCCGGCGTCGGCTGGTAGTCCTCCCGCCTGGCCGCTTCCACCACCAGCTCTGCGGCTGTCTCCTGTGTCATGTGGGCGATGTTTAGAACCAAATCGTACCGGCTCGGGTCACGCCAGTCGGCGCCAAAGACAGCCTGGAGCCTGCGGTAGCGCGCCTTATCCACCTGCTCGATATACTGGGTTGCGGCCTCCTCACTCATCCCTTCGCGGGCCCGGACCTGCTGGACGCGAAAGGCCATCGGGGCGGTGAGGTGAACCTTCAGAACATGGCGGATTGCCGGAAAAAGCTCGTGGCCGGCATGCCCGTGATAGACGAGGTTTTCCCCTTGGGCCACCTCGCACATCGCCGCCTGGAGGACGATCCGGTACAGGCGCATGCTCTCAAGCCACCGCTCCCACCAGTGGGGCTCCGTTTCCAAGACCTCGGTGAATTTCGCTTCCGGGATCCCATAGCGCTGGCTGGCCTCGATGAGAACCTCCCGGCTAATGCAGCGGTACCCTAATGCGCCGGCCACCCGCTCCGCCAGGGCCTGCCCGCCACTAAAAGCTCCCCGAGTAATTGTGATGATCGGCATAGAGCCCTCCCTTCTAATGCGAATCCCCGGCCTGTACAGGCCTATCGAGCCCTCTTTAACACAGCCGCGCCAATGAGTCCATTCCTGACCTACGGTTTCTCTGAGTCCGTCCGAGAGCCACCACTCACCTCACCGAGCATCAGCAAGCTTTACACTTTTCCCCGAGGCGGTCTTAAACTTTTTTTCTTAGACCTACGAAAGAAAATGCAGAAGTTTTTTAAAAATTGGAAACGAACGACTTGCTAATCCCTCGACGGAATGCCAGTTTTTTCATTAGTTCCATCCTTTCCCGATAACAGAATCTCTAATAAATCAGCTCATTGCCTTTTGTGTGATCAATTTGTCCCAGGCTTTTTCGGATTACTCATCGCCTATTACCGAGATGGTATGATCCTTGCTCAACCTGCGCCAGAATCTCAGCTATTTCTTTTTCTTCACGTCTTGCCGGCTTGGTCTTAAACAGAACTCCTATATTTTTTTTCGCTACCTCATTATAAGCAGAAGGAGGAAGGAACAATGGCCCGAACCAATTCCTGTAAGAAATTCTGGCACCAGGGTGGCTTCAACAACCGCGCTCCAATCGGACTCGGAATTGTTTTGATGGTAATCACCGGCAGCGTGGTGATGCCCCTGGCGGCCAAGGCCAATCCCTACCTGGCCAGGCCGGGCGAAGCAGCGGTGGCTGTGAGCGCAGCTACCTGCGCGACAACCGGGGGCTTCGTGCACTTCTACGTCGCCCTGGACAATGGTCTGTTTGACAAATACGGGCTCAAGGTCAACCATGTCGCTCTCCGCGGGCCTCCGATTGCGATGCCGGCTCTATCCACCGATCAGATCCAGTTCCTGTACTGCGCCGGTGCCGCCACGATCCCCGGCATGGCCACGGGAACAGATGCCAAACTCGTGGCCTCCCCGCATGTGGGGCTCCCCTGGGTTCTCCTGGCCCGGAAAGACGTCAAGAAGGTCGAGGACTTGAGGGGCAAGACGATCGGGGTATCCCGAACGGGCGATTGGGATCACCGGGTCTCAAAGCTGCTTCTGAAAAAATTCAATTTGACCGAGCAGGAGGTGATGATCCGCTCCATGGGAGGCAGCCAACCCGAGAAATATCAGGCCATGGTGATGGACATCATCCAGGCTACTCCTGTCGGGCCGCCCCTGGACGTCCAGGGAAAGAAGGATGGCTTCAATGTGATTTACAACCTGAACGATCTGGGCATGCCGTTCATTTACAGCTCTGTGCACACGAACTCGAAGACGTTGAGGGAGCGACCTTGGCTGGTGCAGAAATTTGTCGCCGCGATCGCCGAAGCCGTCTACTTCGTGGAAAAAAATCCGGACAAGGCCAAGTCCTCGATTGGTCGAGTTCATAAGCTCGATGACCCGGAGGCTCTCCAATCGGCGTACGATACGTTTTCCAAGACGATCATCAACCGGAGTATGATCGTACCGGCAAAGGCAGTGGAGGAGGCAGTGCAGATTGCCCGCGAAGATGGCACAAACATCAGGAAAAAGCCGGCGGAACTCTTTGACAACAGCTTCATCGAGAACTTGGAAAAGAGCGGCTTCCTGAAAGAGATCTGGGGCAGTTCGGTTCCCGGAAAATAAAAGAGACCTCAGTGGAGGAAGAAGATGAACCAACAGACAAGAATCGATGAAGCCACATTGACTGTCGTCTGGCACGCGTTGCAGCGAATCTGCCGTGAAATGCGGTACCTGGTTGAGCGCACGGGACAAAACTACTTGATTTCCCAGATGCACGATCTATCTGTAGGGATCTGGGATCATCAGGCCCGCACGCTGGCCATTCCCACGGGACTCCCCGCGCAATTCGTGGGGGGCAAGCTCTCGGTCCGCTACATTCAAGAAGAGTTTGGAGAAAAAATCTATCCCGGAGATGTCTTCTTGGTGAACGATCCTTATCATGGGCACTGCAATCACGTTCCGGACTGGGCTTTTTACAAGCCCATCTTTTTCCGAGACGAGCTTCTCTTTTTTACTATGGCTCGGGCTCACCAGGAAGATACGGGCGCAGCCTATCCGGGAGCCTACTTTCATAACCCGTACGATATTCATTCAGAAGGGATCCTGATTCCACCGACTAAAGTGTTTGAAAGAGGCCAGGAGTGCGAAGCAGTTTACAAACTGATCCTGAACAACGTCCGTTTTCCGGAGGGAGTGCGGGTCGATAACTACGCCCAACTGGGCGCACTGAACGTGTGTGAGAACCGGCTGCGAGAGCTTTTAGAGAAATACGGCCGGGATGTGATCCTTGCCTGCGTTGACGAAATGATCCGCAGGACCGAGATCGCGGTTCGCGAGTCGATTCGCCGGA
>JACPFH010000560.1 GCA_016183075.1 Deltaproteobacteria bacterium
CCGACGGTGCCCCAGATCGAGCCGTCGACCGGGCTCGGCATCACGGCATAGAAGCCCCCGCCGATGCGCTTGTCCTTGGCAGGATCGACCGGCTGGTTGGGCTCGACGTAGTCGTCGCGCTTGCCGTTGCCGTTGGTGTCGAGGATGAAAGCCGTCCAGCCCTGCGATTTCCCGAGATCACCCGTCTCGTCGAGCATCTTGGTGTTGATCCAGCCGACCACCGGACCGCCGCCGCTGGTCCACAGCGTGTCGTTGGCGTCGTAGCCGAACTGCAGGTGATGGGTCTGGAAACAGGTATCGACGAAGGTATACGCCATTGTCTTGGGATCGAGCATCGTGAGCGCGCGGTTCGTGCGTTCCAGCGGGAAGAGCTTGGCCGAGGGATGGTCAGAGCCCTTCTTGCAGAAATCCGGGTTGTTGGGTCCGCGCACCGTCGCCGCGAACCAGACCCTGCCCTTCTTATCGAACATGCCGTTGTGGTTGTTGGCCTTGGTGTCCCAGATCTTCTCGTTACCCCAATAGGGCGAAGGCGCCATCGGCTTGGCGTCCGCCGCATGTCCGGGTCCGAGCGCCTCCGGCGTGTTTGCATCGCGCACCGGAGCCTTGATGCTCGTGACGGTGTGAGTCTTGGGATCGAGGATCGGGTAGACATCGGCGCTGTATTCGGGCGAACCGAAGAGCGGTCCGTAGGCATTAACGGTTGGATTACGCCGATCCGATGCGATCAGGTCGTGGAGGTATTTCTTTGGGTCCCCCCACTCCCATGTCGTAACAACGATGTTGCGCTCGACCCCCTGTGGCCGCGGGGGCTTGCTGTGCGGTAGCTCGCCCTTGGCGATGCGGTCGGTCCAATCGCCGAAGTATTTAAACGGTGCGCCGCCGAGTGTCCCGCCCGCATCGCGCAGCATGAGCGACGCGGCCTGTCCCGATTGTACGCGGCGCATCCATGCTTCTGCCGATGACTTGAACTCGCCGAGCCCCTTTGGAATCGTGCGCGTGGAGAGTTGGCCGAGTTGGTGGCACCCGACGCAGGACCTATTCTTTATCACCGTGAGCCACTCGCTCTGGGTGACCTTCGCGGGAATGTTGCTCTTGCCGCCGAACTGGCTCGCGTCCGGGATCTTGAGCATCGAATACCAATAGATGGCGGGATAATATCGCGCCGCCGCCGTCGCGTTCCGCGCCGTCACCGCTTTCAGGTTGAGGATCTTGCCGGGCGAAGCTTTAACCTTCGGCGAATCAACCAGCCCATAGCCGCGAACCCATACGCTGTACGTCGCTTTCGGCAGATCGGGGATGACGTAGCGCCCCTGGTCGTCTGTGACCACGCTCTTGGCGAACTTCGTGGGAAGGCCGGTGGTTTCCGCGATCACCCACACGCCGGCTTCCGGCCCGTTCGCGCCGGTGACCACGCCGCCGATATCGTCCTTGTCGATGCGCACTGCCGCGCCGGGTTTTTGTTGCCCTTCGGCCTCGCTCAGGGCGGGGCCACTCAGTCGGAGCGGCCAAGCGGCCAAAAACGCTGCGATGCCCATTGCTAACATGCCCAGGTACAACAGTCTTATCGTTTTCATGTCTCGCTCCTTTCGTCCCTTTTTGCTCCGGCCTCCGGCGGTCCGCAAAGACCGCGCCGGGAGTCAAGGTCTCCAATTAAACCAAGATCGGCCTCAAAATAGGGCAAATCCATGACGGGCGTCAAGGGGGAAAAAACGAGTTATGCTCGGATGGACTTTCCTGTTCCGACGGGATAGATAAAGTCCGAGACGAATGACCTACAGTCGTACCATCATGTTTTGGATGCTTCTGGTCCTGGCCCTCATTTCCCAGACCGGCCACTCGGCCGTACCGCAAGCGCCCGAATACGATTTGGATGTCTCTTTCGATATTCCCCGTTCAAAAATCGCGGGCTTGGGGAAGATCCGCGTCCTGCGCGGGAAGCCCTTGATGTTCCAGGCAGGGCGCCTCACGATTCATAGCGTCCAGCTCAACCGGCAGCGCGTGGATTTCCAGCTTCGGGACGGCGCTCTAAGGATCGTGCCGCCGGAGAGCGGGACCCTTGAGATTCGTTACGAAGGAGTGTTCGAGCCAGCCGGGACTTTTTCGGGTTCCCATGAGGGAGCTTTCCCTGGCGCCATCGGCCGGCAGGGGATTTTCCTGACGTCAGGCTGGTATCCACAGATCGAAGCGCTCGCAAACTACCGGCTCAAGGCCGCTCTACCTTCCGGATACGTC
>JACPFH010000561.1 GCA_016183075.1 Deltaproteobacteria bacterium
CCCTTTCCACGACCGAGGCGAGTGCGAGCGAGGCTGCGGACGTAGCAATATGTAGGCTAGTGTAGGCCCTGACCATTTTGAACTGTTTGAACGTTTGGAACGTTTGGAACGCCGAACGGTTCAAGTCGTTCAAATCGTTCAACCGGTCGGCATGAACGTATCGGCCGCGGCCTGATGACTCAGGGCCCGAAAGGCTAATACCTTTTTCCGAGTGTCTGCAGGGCCTTCCAGGCTTCGGCGTCGTCGGCGTCGAGAGCGAGGACTTCGCGGAGCTTATCCTCCGCCGCTTTAGTTTTTCCCATGTGGGCCAGCGCAACGCCCAAGGAGCGGCGCCAGGCCGTATTTCTTCGATTGAGTCTCAGGGCCTGTGTGTAAGCTTCGGCGGCCTCCTGCCAGAGCTGAAGTTTAAAATTCACGTCCCCGAGCGCCCCGAAGAGAGTCGATGAGTCCTCGCCCAGTTCCTTGGAACGCTCGAGAAAAGTCTTGGCTTCCTTATCCTTGCCTTTCGCCGCGTGCAGCCGCCCCCAGGCTAGTAGAAATGCAGGATGGTCGGGATTGATCCGGCGCGCTTGCTCAAACCACTTCTCGGCCTCTTTAACATCTCCGCGGTGAAGGGCGATATTTCCCAAGCCCAGATACGGAAGGATTTCCTTGCTCCCTATGCCGATGATCTTCCGGTAGACCGCTTCCGCCTGCGGCAAATAGAACTCCTGGCTCATACCGAGAACCTGCCGGATCGCTTTCGGCGAGCGCTCGAGTGCCTTCAGCGCCGCCGTGGCGGCCTCGGCGCTATTGTCTTCTTCGAGCAGGACTTTCATCTTGAGAAGGTAGAAATCGACGTTCGAGGGATCCAGCCCGATGGCTTTTTCCACTTCTTCCAACGCCCGGCTATGCCAGTCATTGGCGGCATACGCTTCGGCCAGATGATAGTGGCGGGCTCCCTGAGACAGGCCGGCAGCGCCCGGATTGAGCCACGGAGCCGGGACGAGAAATGGCTCCATCAGCTTGCGATTGAGCTCCGAGGTCGAGCGGCCGACGTTTTTGGGCGCGGAGAACTCAAGCTGGGCCCCGTCATCCGTATTCAGGTCAGCTCCCTCGCTGAAGGCCAATACCTCCTTCTTCCCCATCCGGTAAAACCCTAAAATCCCGTAGACATCCGTCACGCCAAGCTCCCGCAGGCCTTCTTTCAAGGTCTCGCTCTTCGCGACCAGCTCTTTTAGGGCAGGATAGTTGAAGACCTGTTCGCGGCGGCTTCCCAGGAGCAAAAAATCGCTCTCTTTCATGCCCCACACCGTGACCTCGGGAAAGGCCTCCACGAACGTGCGAAATACCATACGAAAATCGTCCGGCGACATCGAGTAGTTATGAAACCATTGGGCAAAGATGCCGTCTTGTTTGAGCTTGGACTTGACGACCCCGTAGAACTCCCTCGTGTAGAGGTTCGCGATGCCGGCAATCCATGGATTTGATGGCTCGGCCGTGATCACATCGTACTGTCTGGGTGTGGCCAGGATGTAGTTGCGCCCGTCGGTGGGAATTAACCGCACTCTCTTGTCCTCAAGGATCTTGCCGTTTTTGTCGGCAAAGTAAGCCGAAGACTCCACCACGGCCGGCTCGATTTCGAGCACCTCGATCTCGCGCACCGGAAAGTCTCCCACCGCCCTCGCCGTCATCCCGGTGCCCAGGCCGATCACGGCGGTCCGTTCAGCCTTGGGGTGAAAGAGAAGCGGCAGGTATCCCGTCAGGAGCTGGCTCAGGGTATCCCCGTGGGAGCCGTCGATCTTGCCGTTGGTACGAAAATAAAGGTAGTCTTTGCCGATGCGATGAACGCTGATGGTTGCGGTGAGCCCCTCGCGGTAAAAGAGCAACTCGTCGCGGCGCATCTCCTCGAGGCGAAGAGAATCCGACGGCAGCTTTTCATACCGGTCGCTGTATATCGTCACGCCGCTCGTGAGTATGAAACGATCCCAGCGCGGCGTTTTCAACGGTATCAGGACCATCAAAACCAGAACGACCACCCCCAACGCATAGCGGGTTGCGCGGCGCAAGAAGGGATCCGCAACGACGAGGAACCACCCGACCACAAGATTGATCGAGACCGCAAAGAGGATCGCGTTCTGCACGCCGATCCGGGGAATGACGATGAATCCTCCTGCAAAGGCGCCAAAGATCGCGCCGACGGTGTTGGCCGCATAGGAGGTCCCCACGCTGCTCCCCACGCGGTAGAGACTCTGCGTAAACAGCCGCGCAACCAACGGGAAGGTCATTCCCAGAAGAAGGGTGGGCAAGAACATGACAAGCCCTGAGAGCAAAACCTGGATGGTGAGAAAAAGCGGAAACGAATCGCCAACGGCTTGGTGAAGTCGAATGAAGAGGAACGGGAGCTTCTCAAAGAGCGGGATCGTGGCCAGGGCGGTAAGCCCCACCCACAGCTCTATCGCGCCGAACGTGCTCACCTGCACGCGCCGTTCGCCCAACAGCCGGGCATAGAAAAAGCCGCCGAGGGCGAGGCCGACGAGAAACGTAACGAGCATGGTAGTGAATGAATAGACCGAGCTGCCGATGACCAGCGTCAAAGCCCGCGTCCACGCGTTCTCGTAGAGCAGGGCGGCAAAGCCGGAGGCGGCAAACGACAGGAGCACCACCCAGCCCAAACTCGAAGGGGCCGCTCCGGAATCGGCAACTGCCCCGCTCGCTTCCACTGGCGGGGGAAGAGCTTCGACGGGCGTTTTCTCGCGCAGCCGGTCAACGACGAAGATCAGCGCCGCAATTCCCAGATTGAATGTTGCTGCCAAATACACGGTGGCGCGCATTCCCAGCGTCGGGATCAAGTAATAACCGGCCAGCGCGCAGCCGAGCACGGCGCCCAAGGTGTTGGTCGCGTACAGATCCCCTACCCGCCTGCCGAGGTGGGTGAAGCTATGGACGAAGAACCGGCTCAAAACCGGAAGCGTCGCCCCCATGAGCAGCGTGGGAAAAACGAGAAGCAAAAAAGAGAGAAAGAACAGCAACAGGTTGAAGACATAGGGATAAGAGTCGTTTAAGCGGAACAAGGGTATGTAGACCTGTTGCCCCGCCTGAAAAAGCCACGGGACGGCAAAGCCATAGATTCCGACTCCCGCTTCGAGGATGCCATATAAAAGGAAGTCATTCTTCCCCCGGTCGGCGACGCGGCCAAATAGATAACTTCCGATGGCAAGCCCCGCCATGAAAGCAGATAGGACAGTAGCTATCGCATAGGTGGTATTACCGAATACCTGCGTGAGCATTCGCGTCC
>JACPFH010000064.1 GCA_016183075.1 Deltaproteobacteria bacterium
CCGCGGTGCGCGTGATATCCATCGATGTCGTGTACGTCACGCCGAGAGCGACGGTCGCGCTGTTCGTCAGAGTTAGGTCGCTGGCGCTTGCGGTGCGCGTGATCGTCGTCGTCGCGCACGAACTTGCGCCGATGGGATCGGGGTCGAGACCCCAGCCCGCGCACGTTCCTACGGTGATCGTCGGTCCAAGAATCTCTGCCGCCGTGTAGGGATACGTCGCGGCACCCGCCAGTCTTCTCAATGCGTCTCCAAAGACAGCAGGCGACTCGCCGGGCATCACGCAGCCAAGCTTGATTCGCCGGTCTTCGAGCCCGCGATTGGCTGCGGTGGTTGTCGGCGCGGAGCCTAGGTATATCGCGCGCCCGACGCGCCGTGTGGCGGCAAATTTACCTAAATTAGGCACCTCACCGTCGATACGGAGCGGCAAAGAGTTCGGTCCATCGACGTCTTTCTGAAGAACCGGCACCCAATTGTCAGAGAGATAGCGCGTAAGTTCGTTTGAGACCCGATCGTCATCGATGGGAATATTTGATGGCAGTATGAGCGGATTTCGATCCCCCTTCTCCCAAAGGCTGTGGATTACCGCCGCCATCAAGCGAAGGACACCACGGGTCCGTTGAAACTTAAGTAACGTGGACCAATCATCGTAAAGGCGATCAAATACCTCCGGATGTATAGGATAAGCGCCCTTAAGCCGCCCCTCATAATCCGCGTTACGACACTCCGGCGGAAATTCTTGGTGCTGGGTGCGATACAGGTCGTAGAATGCTCTTGCTACCGTGTCGCGGGCCACAAATTGCGCCTGCTCAACCAAGGGTTCGAATAGGCGCCGGCGAACGATCTCGAAACCCTCTTCCGCGCTGGCCGGTCGCCACGAAGATTCCACCCGCCCGATTACATTCCTTAATCTATCCAATGCCTCTCGTCCTCGTTGCCCGCCGACCTCTGTGTCGTCTGCTTGAGCGTGTGGTGACGTCGGCTCCGAAGCAGGAAGACTGATCACGAGAAGGCATTGCTTCGCTAATTTGGCCGATTCGGTCAGAACCTGCGCAAAGCTAAATTGGGTTTCGAAGCTACCGCCTGGCAGATCGCTCTGGTCGTGTAGCTGACGCGCATAGGCTACCCACTCGTCGATGAGAATGAGGCAGGGTCCATACTCATTGAACAGTTCACGGAGCGCATCGCCTGGGCTCGTCGCCTTCTCATCGTCCGCGCGGACTCGATTGTAGGCCTTCTTGGCTTCCCGGGCTCCGCCAACCGCATAACCCAGTTGCCACGCGAGCTCGCCCCACAGGGTACGAATGACAGTGCCGTCCGTCTTAGTCACGGGATTGCCCGGCGAGATCTTGTTACCTACCAGGACCACCCGTTTAATCTTAGGTAATTTGGCGACCCCGGCTTGCTTAAGAACCCCCTCAACACCGGCTAAGTCGCCAGCGGCAGAACCCGAAAAAAGATGATAAAGCGCCAGCATCGAATGAGTCTTGCCGCCGCCGAAATTTGTCTGGAGCTGTACGACCGGATCGCCTCCATTACCGGCGAGCCTCTGAACTGCGTTAACGAGGAGTTCCGTCAACCTTGCGGTAAGGAACGTGCGCCGGAAAAACTCCGCTGGGTGCCGATATTCGTCGCTTCCTTCGCCCAAGTAAACCTGCCATAAGTCGGCAGCAAACTCCGCCTGTTGATATCTCCCGCTTGCGACGTCTTTATGGGGATTCACGACCTCGCGCCAAGGCTTAAGACTGGTGGTCACTTGACTTTCAATGGCCGTGCCGGCGCTCCGGCGCTTTTCGGCGCGCATCTGTTCGTCGAACACAGTGCGCCGGAGCTCCATCTTCGCCTTTCGCACCTCATCGGCTTGCGGCGCAGAAACAGCCGTGAGCAAGCGCTCGGCGGAATCCAGAGCCCTGTCCACATCATCGCTTGAAAAGGGCTGTTGATGAGCCCACCTGTTGCGAATATCCCGCAGCTCGGTTACCAAACTTTTTTCAGCTTGGCCGAGGATTTTACGAAAGACCTCATTCCAACGGTTATTTATGATCGCGAGGATCGTGGCGATGTCCCATTTGGGATCGCTGGCTGTTCCGGTGAAGCTAAGCTGCTGCGGCGAAAGGGCTGTCTTTACCTCGTCAAACCATCGTTGTTGGTATTGGGCCTTGAGCTCCCGTTCGACGAAAGGCCGTAAGCCATCTTTGAGTAGTTCCAGCGCTTTACCTACACGTTCGTGATTCGTGATGGCCATGGTGTAACCTCAGCCCTAAACTATTTCCCCAGTCTTGGCGTATTCAACCACTGCCGATTCCCCCTTCTCCCACTCCTCGGGCGTTAGGGCGACGGCCTCTATCGGCTCAAAAACCTCATAAATCGCCTGCGACAGTATGTCCGTCCGCTCCCAATAATCTTTACCGGCAAAGTCCTTTGATATGACGACGACGTCAATGTCGCTCCCCTCCCTGTTCGCTCCGGTGGCATAGGACCCGAAAAGAATCAGCTTCTCCACCATAACGTGTTGCGCCTCGATGCCTTGACGTTTTGGGACTCGATAGCCTTTCGAAAGCGCGATAAGATTTCTAAAGCTGCTTTTTTATCCATTCCAGGGCCTTCCTTCCCTCAGAGAGGATACCCTTTACGATTCCCTGCGTGAAGTCTTTTTGTAGCTTGCGGATTTCTTCCGGGTAACGAGTCGCGACGCTGGCTTCATTTAGTTTGACGATAAACCGGCCGATCGCTTCCGGCGGCTTGATGCCAATCTCGTTCAGCAAGTAAATGAGATTGTGAACTCTCGGGGGCTCCTGACGCAGTTTTTTTCGGTAGAGCCCTTTAAGAGCTTTTTCGATGGAGAGATGGCACATGAACACGGCATAGAAATACCTCCCGCCGCTGAACATATAATCGGCGGTGTCCATGTCGTAATCAGCCTGCCTCAGCCATTCCTCGGGCGGTTGGGCCATGATTCCTCGGAAATTTGCCGGTCTCTTTCTTTAGGCTGTAAATCTTATCACCTTCAGGGGCGTCTTTCGAAGGAGATAAACCGCCCCGTATTTGGCTACATTAGTTGAGCTCCCGCAACCCATCCTTGAGCAGATCCACCGCCTTACCGACGCGTTCGCGATTCGTAATCACCATAGACTACGCCCGACTAAAAGGAAGCGGTTGCTCAGACGGCGCCGTTCTGGTTTCACGTGCTAGGCGTGCAATTTCAGGCCAGCCGAGAACCAAGGCATTGTATGCCTGTGCCTCCTGCGACCATTTCTTTTTCTCGCAGACGTTGAAAAGCCGATAGGCCGGGGCGCGACCCGCCCTTACCTTGTTTCAATCCTCGCCCGCCCCGAAGGACGGGCAATTTCTCCCGCGGAAACATCAACTTGACAAACTCACGCGCCTCTTTCAGGTCCTTTCTGATGTCTGCCGAGGAAAGCTCAAGGGCGCTGAGTGGCGGATAACGCTCCGCAATGTAGTAGCCGGAAACACGCTCGCACAGATCTCGGTACGTCTCTAGATCCTTCTGGCATTTGGAAGCCTCGTCCAGCAATGCGTCCAGTTCGTGAATCTTTCGAAGGTTCCAGTCGTGCTTTAGGAGAAACGCCTTGAGGTATTTCTCCAGGGATTGTTGAAGGAAAAAGCCCGCGGCTTCACTGTCCCGGTCTCTAAGGCTCCTTTCGGCACGCCTCCAGTCCTTGCGGGCAATCTGCATCCATTCATCGGCAACTGGAGTACCAGGGCCGCTGCTCACAGAGAAACTCCTGTCTCCAGAATTTCCCGGACAAACGGGTCTCCGGCTTGTCTTCTTTTCTCCAGCTCACCTGGGGTCAAAACGATGGGAGATACGGGAAGACCATTGCGCAAGTCCCTAATGAGACGCCGGACGCTGGCCATTCTTTCGAAAAACCGCTCCTTGGTGGGCGCGACAACCAGTAGGTCCACGTCGCTGTCTTCGGTTGCATCGCCCCTGGCATGAGAGCCAAAAAGAATAACCCTTTCCGCGCGGTACTCTTTCTTGAGTTTCTTCCCTATCGTCCGAAGTCGCCTGTCTAGTTCCGGTTTCATTCCCTATTCCTCAGCCGGAATACACGCTCTCTATGACGCCGCAAACCTCCGAGGGGTCGTGCTCACTACTCATGCTCGGGAGGCTTTCTGGGGAGCGTCAACACTACTTCAGACTCGCTAATCTTAATCCCAACATCCTCGCCTGTAGCCTCCCTCACGAGACGTATAATTCTTCGAATCCCTGTTCCGGCACGAGTCACGAGACCGGCATCCGACAATCTCGCGTAAATGCGCGGGTTGCGAACAACATGGACACCAACGCGCATCGCATCTTCGGTCACGGTATTAGGAGGCTTTCCAGGCGTGTGGATTTCGATTCGGTCATCAAAAATAAATAGACGAATAGGTCCCCTGACTGTGTAATCACGATGTGCGACCGCGTTGACGACGGCCTCCCGAAGAGCTTCCTTCGGTAACTCCGGCTTGGGCTCAGGTTCAAACCCATGAATTCGATGAGGTGTCCTCAAGTGCAAATCCAAGAACCGTTCGGCTTGGTCGACTAGGTCCAAGAGCTGACCTTTTAGATCTTTTCTATCCAACGGGTTAACTGCGCTATCTATTCCGGGGAAGCGGGCCGCGTTGATTTGCGCAAAGGGCAGGTGTCGC
>JACPFH010000562.1 GCA_016183075.1 Deltaproteobacteria bacterium
GCCATCCCCGGTACTTCGATGTCGCTCGTATAGACCGCACGGCCGGTGACTTTGTCCCCACCATCGACGCGCGGCAGCGCATTACCGACGATCCGCAAGGTCTTAGCTTCCTTCATGACCTACCCCGCCCCGTATCCCATGAAAAAATTTTTCTAGTACACCGTGGTGCCAAAGTAAAGGGACTGGCCGGATTATTCACAGCGAAACAGCGCCGTCGGGGGCGAGCCTCTCCGGCCGACACGCTTTCCCTTCGAAGCCCGAGGGGGACGAGAAGGAAGGCCGCGGACGTCCGATTACAGACGGTACGACTCATGGCACGAACCCATCGGCCGCGGCCTGATGGCTCGGCCCCCGAGGAGCTTCCAGAGGAATGCGGCCTAAGGTTTGTACCGCGCCGTCACCCAGGCCAGAGCCTCCTCTTGGCTGCCGATCTCACCTTCGAGCTGCGCTTCTTCTACCTCGCGAAGAATCTTCTGGAATATGGGTCCGGGCGCAAAGCCCAAAGCAATGAGATCCCTTCCTCGAAGCAGCGGCTCGGGATGGATCTCCTCTTTTTTGAATTCGGCCAGCCTGCGCTTGCAGAAGAAGTAGTACTGGAGATCCCCGTTGGCGCAGAGCGCGTCGATGCGCGCCAGGTCCAGAAGCTCCTCGATCCCCTCCTCGCCGAGAAATCTCTTGAGCGTGCTCAGACGCATCTTCTCCGCCTGGGTATGGCGCAGGTGGTTGCGCACCAGATAAGCTACCCGCTCCCAAACCGCCCGGCTACGCCGCAAGCGCCGCAGGATCTCCACGGCCATCTCCGCGCCCTTTTCCGCGTGGCCATAAAAAGTAATCCGCCCGTCGTCCCGCTGCGCGCACATGGGCTTGGCCACGTCATGCAGAAGGCACCCATAGGCCAAACTCTCTGAGATTTGAGATTTGAGATTTGAGATTTGAGAAAGATAGCCGAGCATCAGCATCGTGTGGGTGAAAACGTCGCCCTCGGGATGAAAATCCGGACTCTGCTCCACGCCCTTCATGGCCTCGACTTCCGGCAGCACGATAGCGAGAAGCCCGGTCGCATCCAAAAGCGCGAACCCTCTCCGGGCTCCCCCCTCGGTGAGAATCCGGGTGATCTCTTCGCCGATCCGCTCCGATGAGATCTGGGTGATTGTCGTCGCCAGTTTCCGAACGGCCGCAAACGTGCTTTCCTCGATCTCAAAGCCGAGGCTGGCGGCGAACCGGACTGCGCGGACCATCCGCAAACGGTCCTCCTCGAACCGCTCTGCGGCATTACCGATAGCCCGGATCAAGCGCCGGCTTAAATCCGTCCGGCCGCCGACCAGATCCACGACCCGATCGCTCACCGGATCATACATCATCCCGTTGATCGTAAAGTCACGCCGCAGGATATCTTCTGTGAGGCTCGCGAAGCGGACATGGCTTGGCCGGCGGCCGTCGAGATAGGGGCCGTCGTAACGAAAAGTAGCCACCTCGAACCCCTCTCCGTCCACGACCACCAGGGTCACGCCGAACTCGGCCCCGACCGCCACGGTCTGGGGAAAAATCTCCCTGATCGTGTCGGGCTTCGCAGCGGTGGCGATGTCGAAATCTTGCGGCTGCTTTCCCAGAAGAAAATCACGGACGCAACCGCCGGCAAGATAAGCCTCGAAACCTCGCTCGCGCAGGCACTTGACGATGTAAGTCGCTTTTTCCCTTTGCGGCACGGCACAACCCCTGCTGGAAATTCTACGGAGGGAAGAGCAGAAAAAGAGGAAAGGGCCTAAGCAACTATTGGTTTGCGCTGGGGGAGATGTATTCTTGAACTTTCCCTTGCAGCTCCTGGAAGCTGAAGGGCTTGACAATGTAGTCGTTGCATCCCGCCTCGAGGCAGGTCCGCAGATCCGATTCTCTGAACAGCGCCGTAGCGGCCAAAATCGGAATATTCTGCGTCTCCGGATTGGCGCGCAGAAGCCGCGTCGCCTCCCACCCGTCCATTCCCGGAAGCATGATGTCCATCAGAATCAAATGGGGTTTTTCCTGAATCGCCTTCTCCACACCCTCTTTGCCATGTTTGGCCGAAACGGCCAAAAACCCCATGAGCTCCATCTGCCAGACGAGTAGCTCACGCATATCCGGATGGTCTTCTACGACGAGCACCTTCTTCATGGGGCGCAGATTCCTTCCGCCACAGCCATCTGGCTGCAACCTTAAGCTGTTTCCTTGTTACTATAGGCGCCGGCGGGCTGTCAAGCGGGGGCCGCAGGGGCTATTTGAGGGCCGCTTTCCCTTGGTCTGCCACCACCACGACGATTAGCTTTTCCGGCTGGAGGTAGCGCTCGGCCGCTCGCTGGACACCTTCACGGCTAACCGCCCGGATCAGGTCGGGATAGCGCTCCACGTAGTCCGACCCTAGCTCAAGATACTCCACTTGGGCCAAAAATCCGGCGATCCTCCGGTTCGTATCCAGCCTGAGCGGAAAACTCCCGATTAGGTAGCTCTTCGCCGCCTCAAGCTCCTCCTCGGTAACCCCGCGTTGCCGTATCCGGTCGATTTCCTCCCTGGCGATGCGAATGGCTTCGCCGGCGGTCTCGTTCTTCGTCTGCATGGTCGCCTGAAAAGTTCCGATATAGTTGTCGCTATAGAACCCGCTATACACCGAATAGGCCAAGCCCCGCTGGTTGCGGACCTCCTCCATCAACCGGGAGGTAAACCCGCCTCCGCCCAAGATATAGTTCATCACCTGAATCGCGTAGTAATCCGGATGGCCTCTTGGGACCCCCGCATGGCCGACGATGATATTGGCCTGCGTGATGTTTTTATTGACCCGGACGACCTCTGGCGCGCCCGGTGTCGGCTGAGGCGATACCTCGCTCTCGGAAGGGCCCATTTTCCAACCCTTGAAGGCTTGCCCTAAGGCCGAGACCATCTGTTGATGGGAAACATCCCCGACCACCGCCAAAATCGCCCGGTTGGGTCGATA
>JACPFH010000581.1 GCA_016183075.1 Deltaproteobacteria bacterium
GCGGAAAGAATGGCGAACACAGGGGCGGAGCTAATGAGACAGGAGGAAACGGAGGCTCCCAGACGCTCGATGCCCCTGTAGATGAAAAAACGCGCGAATCCAGGAACCAGGAGCCCGCTGGCAACAAAGACGAGATTGGCGGGCTGCCAGATCTCGGACACACCAGGGAGAAAAGCCAGGGACACCCACAAGAGCAGCGTGTTGACGATAACGTTCACCATAACGCCCGTGAAGTAGTCCATGCCCGAGAGCCCGCGGTTAACGAGAATGTGGGCGAGAGCGAAGGACAACGAGCTGAGGAGCCCTAAGACGATGGCGAGCATGGAATCTAAAAGCCAAGCTCCCCGGCGGTCAACTTTTCGATCAGAGGCAAGTCTCCTTCGAGAAAGTCGAGCGCTTTGAGGTCCTGGAGGGAAACCCAACGAATCTGGTGAAAAGACCGGCTCGCAACCGGGCCGCGGAAATTCTCGACACGAAAAAACAAGAGGTCCACTTCCATAGCGGCGCCGTAGCGATGGCGAGTGCGCAAGATCGGGGTTGCGCCCCCGATCTCAATCGCCAACTCTTCCCTGAGCTCCCGGCGTAGCGCGTCCACCTCTTCCTCACCCACCTCGACCTTTCCCCCCGGAAACTCCCACTTCAGAGGAAAGGGCCCATCCGCTCTGCGCTGGCAGACCAAGAGCCGATCCCCATCAGAGATCAGCGCAGCCACCACTTGGATCATCGTCGACCCATCAGGACCCGTGGCCCTAGTGGGCCCTCTCCCGCTTGAGCACGAGAAAACTACCGTGGACGATGCTTTGGCCAGAACATACGAGCTCCCAGCCCTCCTTGCCCATTTCGTTGAGCATGTTCTCGGATACATCGCTCGCCGGAAGGATGCGATATTCGAATTCACGCATGGAATTCCCCTTCACCTGTTTTACGGACTTCCCGACGCCGGGCTAGGAATTCTCTCCGCAGCCGGGATGATAGGAAAACGGACCGCTACGGATACATGTACTCGATGGGCGGGGATTCAAATTGGGCGGTGACCCTCGTTACCCCGGGCACGCTCTTCACGATCGCCACAATGGTTTGTTCTAAATCCGTCTGCGCAAGAATCCCCGACACCTGCACCTCGCCTCTATCGGCCTGGACATTGATGGCAAGGTTGCGGGTCTGCGGATTCACCACGAGGGCCGCTTGTACCCGAGCGCTGATCGTCAAGTCCTGAAAGGCCTGCTCGGATTCGGGACTAGGCTGGTACTCCTCGCGCTGCGCGGTCTTGACCACCAGTTGGGCCGCCGTCTCCAGGCTCATGCGGGCCAGGTTCAACACCAAGTCGTATCGGGTCACATCCCGCCAATCGACACCGAAGACGGCTTTGATCCGCCGTCCCCGAATTCGATCTAAATCTTCGAGATATTGCCTGGCCGCCGCCTCGTTCAGCCCTTTGCGCGCCGCGACCTGTTCGATGCGGTACTCCACGGGGGCATTCAGACAAACCTTCAGGACATGGCGCACCCCGGGGAAAAGCTCCTGCCCGCCGCGGCCGTGATAAACGAGATTGCCGCCTTGGGCGACTTCGCACATTGCGGCCTGCAGCGTGATACGGTAAAGGCGAAGGCTTTCCACCCACCGCTCCCACCAGTGAGGTTCCGTCTCAAACACTTCGGAGAACTTCGCCTCCGGGATACCGTAACGCTGGCGAGCCTCGATGAGTACCTCACGGCTGATGCACCGGTGATCCAATACGGCAGCGACGCGCTCTGCCAAAGCCCGGCCGCCACCGAACGCGCTATGGGTTACGGTTATGATAGACATGGGGCGCCACCTCCTTAATAGCCATAGCGGTTCTATACCCAGTTTTCTTTGCGCGGCGCAATAGCAAAAAGTCCCCGATCCGGGACCAAAAAGGCGAATAGGTATTCCCTGGCCAGGCTACGCAAACCTACCCGCGAATTGTGGCGATGATAGGATCTCTGCTAAAGAATATACTCTTCAACCTTCTGTCGCAGCTGTTCGAAGTTGAACGGTTTCACGATGTAGTCGGCGCAACCGTCCTCAAAGCATCGCTTCAGATCCGACTCCCGAAACAGGGCAGTGACGGCCACAATCGGGACATGCTGGGTCTCAGGGTGGGAGCGGAGGGTGCGGGCGGCTTCCCAGCCATCCACATCGGGCATCATAATATCCATAAGAATCAGATGGGGTTTCTCCCTCACCGCGATTTCTATGGCTTCGGCGCCATTTTTAGCCTGGATCACCATGAGACCCATCCGCTCAATTTGCCTGCGCAAGATGTTGCGAAGATCCGGATGATCCTCGACGATGAGCACTTTCTTTGTCTCAGCGGTCTCCATGACGATCCCCCATTACCATAAAGCGCGGCGTTCGAAAACCCTCACTATAATCCTTCCCCGGCAACGCCGGTCTTGCCCCCTTCCCCAATCCTTTACCTCATTCCGGTAGCAAAATGATAGCAGAAAATTCGTTTCTGTACTCGAGTGACCAGAGTACACAGCGGGCCGGGCTTCTCCGAGCCGGATGACAACGGTATTGACCGGGCTTGCACCACGGATATTTACGAGATAAAGTACATTGGGCTTGGGATCGCTCCCACGGTCGCTAATTTGGCCCAGGTTAAACCGGATTCAGGGACATAGCAAGAAAGAACAATGGATCGTTAGGAGGAGAGACGATGGCAATAGATCCTGTATGCAAGATGGAGGTTGACGAGAAGGCCACCCCTGGTGGTAAGGCGCGATTCTGGGGCAAGGTTTTTTACTTTTGTGACAAGAAGTGCCGCGCTACTTTCCAGCGCGATCCGCAAAAATATGTTCCGGAGAACGAGGGGGAAAAGGAACCCGGTTACGATCCCCGAATGTTTCTTGGAGATATGTGAACTCCGCGGCGAATTTTCGCATTCCCCTGTACCCATATACTTCATCGGAATCCCGCGAGGGAGATTTGTAAGCACCGGCAGACGACCGCCTTCCGCCCGCTAACCTCCTCAACGATCTCCCGTCCGATCAGCCAATAAGCTGCAACCTGAGTTGTATTGACCGAACGGGCGACGTTCGTCCGGGCGGACTCCAATATCTGTCGGATGCGTTGGTAAAGCTGCGGCCTTCGCATGCGGCCCCTTGTCATCTACTGAATGCGGAGTAATTAGATTTGCTCATCCGCCGTCTTCCTGCCTGCCGAGCCCGTGGGTGGAGTTTACCCTGAGTATAGCCGAAGGGCTCAGGATAGGCTTTGGGGGAGAGGGACAGGCTGCTCCCCTTTCCCCCAACCCTTCGGCTTCGCTCAGCACGCAGACAGGTCATCCCGCAGGATGTTGCAGTAGTTCCAGAACTTCTGAACAATTTGTGTCGACATAGGCGCGAAAATAACTGGATATTACGTAATGAGAGTCAGCGTGTAGAACAGCGGCTCCTTCGAGGCGCGTTTTTCGTATACACGTATTTCAGTCAACGTATCGGAAACCACCATTAACACCTGCATTTCGTCTTGCCATTGAGTCAACAAGCTAGGAAAAACCGGTAGTTTCCCTTTTTCCTCACGTCTAACGGTGCATTTAACCCTAATCCGGAAATCTTTTTCTGAGTAGTCAGACTCGGAACCGCTCCAAATAGCCTCCTCGCCCTCCTTTTGGAGGGAGAGGATT
>JACPFH010000582.1 GCA_016183075.1 Deltaproteobacteria bacterium
TTGCCGAAGAAAAGCTCCTCTAGAGTCTTCGATCCAAAGGTCGAAAGCTCCACTCCGATACGGGATTCTTTTTCCATCCCGGGAATGTCATGGCAGCCGAAACAACCGTACTTGCGCACCAAGGACTCGCCGCGTTTGATATTTTTCTCATCTGCCAACTGTTTTTGCAGATTCGGATTCCCGGCGGCGGGCTTTCCCAGGGTCATCAAATAGGCCGTGATTGCCAGGGCCTCGTTATCGGGCAGGCGCAGGCTCGGCATGCGTGTATCGGGCGAGAAATCACGCGGATTCTTCACCCAGTAGTATACCCAGCGCGGCGCAACCTTCTCAGCGACAGACTTTAGATTGGGCAGGAGATCCTTTTCTTTTCCGGCCGGCGTCGAGAACTCTCCCTCCGCAAAGCCGTGGCAACCCTTGCACCCGATCGACGCCGTCAATTTTTCCCCTTTGGCGATCAGGTCCTTATCGCCCTCCCGGTAGCCGCCCGGCGAAGGATGCGCCGCCAGCCACTTTTCCCCTTCCTCCTTGGAAACCGACCAAAGAAACGCGGCGATCGCCACCGCCTCATCTTCCTTGAAGCCGAAATTTGGCATGCGCGTCCGGGGGCGGTAGTTATGGGGATTTTGAATCCAGCGGACCGCCCAGGCCGGATCGACCTTGGCGCTGATCTTTCTCAAACTGGGGCCGACTTTAGGGATATCTTCATAGCCCTGGACCAGGTGGCATCCCGTGCATCCTATCTGCTCAAAAATTCTTTGGCCTTGGGCCAGGAGCGCCGCATCCTCCAGCCGCTGGACATCGAGGTGGCAGGAGGTGCAACTGGATTGCACTTTCGCTCCGCGCAACAGCGGGTGCTCCCAGTAAGGAACCTCTCCGTGGGCCTGCCGGACGCTGTTGACGGCCGGTCCCTGGGCGTCGTGGCATGGGGTGCAGCCGAATTTATCCGGCGGATGGGCGTTATCGGATAACAAAACCTCGCGCCGGGGATGGGTGCGAAACGGCTGCGGCGCCTCTTCGAAACCGGCCCTGTTGATGGCCATGTGACAGGTCTGGCAGCGGTCAACCCGAGCCACCGGCTGGTCAAAACGATTGCGATCGAATTCCTCCAGTGTCACCTGCTCGATCTTGGCGATCTTGTAAAAAGAGAACGGGCCGAGATGGATGGTGGCGTTCTCCATCACGCGGAGCCACTTGTCCCGCTCCGCCGTGAGCTTGTTGATCTCGGCCTCCAGCTCTTTGACCCCAGCCTGGACCGTTTTGATCTCGTCTTTCAGCCCGTCCCGTTTCTGCCGCGCCGCCTCCAGCTCCGGCTGCAGCTTTGCCGCCTCTTGGTCGAGCTGTTGGATCCTCTCCTCGTAGGGCTTCGTGCTCCGGCCTTGCTGGACCGCATGATCGTACTCGTACCAGGCCTCCTCGAGCTCGCTCTTAATGAACTTCCCCTCCTGATCCAGCTCGCTGAAGCGAACCGCCGCTTTGATTTCCTCCCTTTCCAGGCTCTGCAGCTTCTTGGCGGATTGCCCGCTTCTCTGGCTGTCGCGCTCGGCCGCAATTTTTTTTACGACCTCCTGATAATTGGGATCGGCTTGAAGCTTCTTGTTTTCTTCCGCGTAGGCCTCCGTGGCCTTGCGGTAATCGAGCCGGTAGAATTCGGCTTGAAACTTCTTCCATGGCCGGCGCGTGAAGTTGTCGTCCCAAAGGGCCCACAGGGTCAACACCACCAGCAGTGCGCTTCCGAGCAGGAAGACGCTGCCGTAGGATTTTTTTTCCTCAGCCTCGTCGAAGCCTCTGACGGCCATCTCTAGCCCCTTTACGCCACTCTTCTCTCCAGCACGCGGCCGAGGGAAAAAACACCGACCCCGATCAGCGCGAGCACGATTTCCTCCGCCATCGACGCGCCTTTAACGATGCCGACGAACAGCGCATAACCGACATCCGCGATCCCGATCGCCTGGAGAAGTTTAGCCGCGTAGAACATCAGATGTTAAACCAGGGTGTAACCCAGACATACTTGATGTTGAAGGCGAGCCTGAGGAACATTTTGGCAGGCAAGGAGAGCATCGTAACAAAAAGCGCAGCCGTAATCAGAAAACGAACCATCCCCCAGCGCGCCAGAAACTCTTTCCCTTTAATGCGCAAAATCCAAAGATAGAAGGCCAGAGTCCCAAAAACAAAATAGCCCAATACCACCACGCCGCCGCAAACCGACGACCACAAGTAATCCCTGAACCCCAAAAGGTACGGCAAGTCCACGTTTGTCAGAGCGACGACTTTGTGCGGGTCCCAGCGCTGCCAGGGCCAGAACAGATTCCATCCTGGCCCGCGGTCTCTATCTTGCGCTCCTTAAAGGTGTAGTAGCCGCTGCCTTTCTGGTTGATATCAATGAACGGGATCATCATGAGACCGACGATAATGAGGCTCGGAAGCACGACCCCCGCAAGCCACGGATCGAAATAGACCAGCATCTCCTGCAGGCCGAGAAAATACCACGGCGCTTTCGACGGGTTGGGAGTCCGGGTTGGATTCGCGGGTTCTTCCAGCGGGGCGTCGACCAACAAGGACCACAGGACAAGGACGACCATGACAAAGAGAGCGACCAGAAACTCGACGCGCACCAAATGCGGCCATACGTGGATCTTGTCATCCACAACGGGGGATCTCTGCCTTTCCTGCGCGGCGTCAGCCATCACACACCTTCGAAGCCGTCCTTTGGACGTTCAAGTTGTTCAAATCGTTCAAATGGTTCAACCGGTTTGAACGGCTCGAACGGAGCGAAGCGGTTGAACGGCTTGAACTCGTGGGTTTCTTCATAGCGGCGGGCCGGAAAAGCTGTCTCTCCGAATACGCCAGAAATGAACCGCCAGAAGCAAGCTCGTTACCAGGGGAATGAAGATGCAGTGAAGAATGTAGAACCGCAGCAGCGTGTGCGGGCCGATCTCGCCGCCGCCGAAGAGAAAGGCTCGGGCATCGTAGATCGGATTGGCGCCGACCAGGTCGGCGAAGGGTCCCTCATACCCGAGCAACGGCGTCGCTCGGGCCATATTGGATCCCACGGTGACGGCCCAGATGGATAGCTGGTCCCACGGGAGCAGATACCCGGTGAAGCTGAGGAGCAGTGTGAGCACCAGGAGAAGCACGCCCACAACCCAATTAAATTCCCGCGGCGGTTTGTAGGACCCCGTGAGAAAGACCCGAAACATGTGGAGCCAGACAAAAACGACCATGGCATGGGCCGCCCAGCGGTGCATGTTGCGCATGAGCATGCCGAACGGCATGTCGAACTCCAGGTACTTCATATCGGCATAGGCGTATTCCGCGACCGGCCGGTAGTAGAACATGGGGGAAACTCCCGTGACCACGGTAACCAGGAACATGAGGAAGGTCAGGCCGCCCATGCACCAGGTAAAGCGCATCCTCACCCCGTGCCTGCGCACTTTGGCCGGGAGCAGATGCAGCCAGACGTTGGCCGTAACCATGAGCACCCGGTTGCGCGGCGTATCCTCGTAGCCGTGGCGAAAGATCGCCCTCCAGACCTGGCTCTCCGTAATATCCTTCTTAAGCTCTTCCCACTTGTTCATCACGAACCTTCCTCACACCTTCTGGATGCTGTCCGGATACTGCTCGTCGGGATTGACCCCGGCAATCATCTTAAAAGGTTTGCTCTTGTCCACGACGAGCTGGCCCTCCTGGTTCAAGCTGATCTTGAAGCGATCAAGCGGCCGGGGCGCCGGTCCTTCAAAATTGAGGCCGTCCTTGAAAAACCCGCTCCCGTGACACGGGCACTTGAACTTGTTCTCCGCCGCCAGCCAGCGCGGCGTGCATCCGAGGTGCGTGCACTTGGCAAAGATGGCATAGATGCCGCTCTCTTCGCGAACGATCCAGACACGAAACTCCTGTTTGTATTTCTCGCTGACCTCGCCGATGGCGTAATCCGAAGGGAGTCCGGCTTTAAACGTGGAGGGAGGCTGAAAAAGGACGCGCGGGAAAGCGGAGCGAATGAAAGCGAGAAGGCTGAACCCGCTAAAAATCCCAAAGCAGCCCCAACCCAACCGGGTAAAAAAATCCCGCCGCGACCAGATGCCGCGCTTGCCTGTCTCCTTGCGCTCGTCCTTCGCCATCGTCGAACTCTATCGTTTAACCCAACTGATCAGCGCTCCCCACACGATAAAAACAAACCCTCCGAACATCAACAGCAGCCCGACAGGTCCGAAGATAAATGACAGACCCGCTCCCAGAACCAATATAAGAACACCCGCCCCGAGAGGATTGAACGGACCCGGCGGCGCTCCCTCTTGCCTCTGCTCCCCCTCCCCCACCCGGATCATTTCCTCGCGGATCAGGGAAAAGGCCAGCTCTTTTAGATCTTCCCGTCTTTGCGGTTCAGCGCCTTGAATGAGACGA
>JACPFH010000583.1 GCA_016183075.1 Deltaproteobacteria bacterium
GCGTGGCTGCGAAAAAGGGGACTGGTGAGCCTCGTCGATGAGCACAGAAGACTTGCGTGTATCTCGTGAACCGCCGTATGCCGAACGGCACGTACGGTGGTGTGAGAGGTGGGGACCGAGAGGTCCCCGCCTACTCGATTGCGGGCAAGGAGATCTGCTCGAGGCTCACGTGCGTGGAGTGCAGCATCTCTTCCAGGGTGTGCACTTTGTAGGGCTTCTCGTAATAGATTTGCTTGATGCCGGTGTTGACCAGAACCTTGAGGCAGTGGATGCACGGGGTATGGGTGACGTAGATCGCTGCGCCCTTGATGCTGGAGCCGTTTTTGGCGGCCTGGGCGATGGCGTTCATCTCGGCATGGATCGTGCGGAAGCAGTTCTCTTCGGTGTCCCCGTTCGGATTTTTCGACTGGTAAATGAGGCAGCCCACATCCGTACAATGCGGCATGCCCGCGGGGGCGCCGTTGTAGCCGGTGGCGAGGATATTTTTATCGCGCACGATGACGGCGCCGACCTTGGCGCGGGTGCACGTCGAGCGCTCCGCCACTTGCCGTGTGATGGTCATGAAATATTGGTCCCAACTCAGCCGCTCGCTCATCGCTTGCCTCCCTGAACCTGTGCCGGCCCGGCGTGGTTGACCGCTGCCGCTTCCGCGCGCGCTGCGGTCGGAGGTTTCGGAGGCTCGTTGGAAAACGGCACAGGTGTAAAGGTGATGCCTAAAACCACCAACGTTAGCCAACCCAGAATTTGTCGCTTCAGGTCCAACGGAGTGTACGGATCGAGCGGCGAAGGGTGGCGGACACCCATGAAAAGGAGCAACACGCCCCACACCAGCCAGCCGTCCCACCACCGCAAAATTCCCAAGGCGAGAATCGCTCCCAGCGCGGCGCGCGAGATCCAGAGGTGTTTCGGGCCGAAGAGGGCGTAAACGACGTGGCCGCCGTCAAGCTGCCCAACAGGCAACAGGTTCAAGGCCGTAACGAAAAGCCCGATCCAACCGGCAAACGCGATCGGATGAAGAACGACGTTGGCCTCTTCCGGAAGAATCCCGAGAGTCATCTGGCTAAGAAAGCGCAGCAGCAACGATGACCCCAGAGCGATACCCCCGGTGGCGCTCTCGCCGGGCGCGACGGTGGAGAGCTGAAGACCGACAACGACAGCAGGAATGGCCAGCAGAAGTCCGGCGAGCGGCCCGGCGGCGCCGACGTCGAACAGGGAGCGGCGATCTTGCGGCGGGGAATCCATCCGGATGAAGGCACCGAAGGTGCCTATGAAGGAAGGCGCCGGGATAAAGTAGGGAAGAGAAGCGTGCACGCCGTGGTAGCGCGACATGAGGTAATGCCCCATCTCATGCACCAGAAGGATCATCATCAACGTGGCCGCAAAGGGCAGACCGGCGGTGAGGCCCCAGGGATTCGCCAGCGGATTGACGCCGTTCTGCAGGGCTCCGGCCGCTGTCGTTGTGGCAAAGGTGAATACGAAAAGAAACAGATGGAGCCCAAGCCTTCTTTTGCGTGGGACCGCGTCGATCACAGAGCCTCTCCCGCATTGGCAACTTCCTGTTGGATGTGGACTTTGTCGCCGATTTTGGCGCCGCAGGAGCGTTGCGCGTGGCCCTTGTAAAGGGCGATCTCCAACAGGCCCCAGCTGTTCACGAGAGCAACGTAGCCGCGCTCGTCGGCGCTGCTGTAATTTGCCGCTAGCCCGCGGATCGAGAGCGAGCCGACAGATAGGATCAGCTTTTCCGCGCAGAGTCTTTTCAGCGCTTGCTCCTCGATATTGGTGACGAGGTTGCCGAAGCCGTCGATATAGATAATCTCTCCCTGAATGGCAAGGCCGGTCGTTTTCAGTTTCGGCCATGGAAGCCTATGAAAATCTCCGCGCGCGGGTCCGAGGTCGGTCGGGAGAATGCCCAAGGAGAGATGGGCAGCCACCGGGGCGAAGATGTCGCGGCCGTGGAAGGTCGCGCTGGTCGGCTTGAGGTGGTAAGCGGCGTTGGCAACCTCAATGATGCGACGCGGTGATTTGCCCTCCAGGGCCAGGCTCAAAAGCCCGTTGTCGGGTCCGATGAAAAAGCGGTCTTCCGCTTCGATCAGAAGCGGGCGGCGCTCCGTGCCTACTCCCGGATCGACGACCGCGACATGAATCGCGCCCGGCGGGAAATAGGGAGCTGAATGGCGCAGCGCCAGCGCCCCCGCCATTACGTCCTGCGGCCGTATCCCGTGGCTGAGGTCGATCACCCGCGCATCGGGATTGATCCCGAAGATGACCCCCTTCATGACGCCCACGAACGGATCCTTGTAGCCGAAGTCGGAAAGCAACGTGATCACCTTGGCTTCCATGCGCTTGGGAAAGTCCAATGTAACGAAAATTGCCTCTGGGGTAAACCCTACATCTCTTCCAGCACGGCGCCGAAGAGGAGCGGCACCATGATTTCCAGATGGCCGGTCAAGTGATAGCCTTTGCCGCCGTGCATCGTGGGACGGCTTACGACATTGGTCAGCGGGCGATAATGGGCGAGGAAGTCGATGTTGACGGTGGTCAGGTTGCGAACGGGATGGCCCAAGTTGCGCGCCAGGCTCAGCGCTTTGAGAAATACTTCGGGCAAGATGACGGCGGAGCCCAGGTTGAGAAAAATACCCCGCTGCAAGGTGGCCACGACCGACGTAAGGGTGCGGAAGTCCCTTAGACTACCCTCGCCGAGCGCTTTGCCGTCCACCTTTGGGTGCATGTGAATGATGTCAGTGCCGATCCCGACATGTACGCTGACGGGGACCGCAAGCCTGGCGCCGGCGGCGAGGATACTGAGACGGCGCCGGGGCAGCTTGTGGCGCAAAATGGCTTCGCCGACGGCCTTGCCGATCCCGTCGCCACGTTCACAACCGCTCGTGATCGCGCGGTTCAGGAAAGCACCGGTTTCTTCGGCCATGCCGAAGCTGCCGTCCTTGAGGCTGGCGGCGACATCCTCGGAGGTTTGGCCCAGGTAGGCCATCTCGAAGTCGTGGATAATGCCGGCGCCGTTCATCGCTACTGCGCTCACAATACCTCTCTCCATGAAGTCAATGATGAGCGGACTAAGGCCAACCTTGATGGAATGGGCGCCCATGCCCAAAAGGAAGGTCTTCTCGCTTCGATGCGCGCGCGCGATGGTCCGGGCGATCTCCTTAAGGTTGCGGGCCGCGAGGATGTCGGGAAGCCCCTGAATAAAGGACCCAAAGCCCGCACCCTTGTGGAGTTTCTTTCCGAGCAGCGATTGGTCTACTTTGCTCAAGCGCCGCTTGAGCGGATAGGTCTTGGCGCCGGCGAAGCGTAGCGGCCGGAAGGTTTTTCTTGCCATGGCTCAAGCGATGGGGTGGAGCTAGGCTGGGGCCGAAAAGAGCCTCTGGTCCACCAACTCGCAGATGACGTGGCCGATCAGGATGTGGGTTTCCTGAATGCGGGCGGTGTTCTTTCCCGCACTCACGCGCAGACAATAGTCCACCTTACGGGCGAGCGCGCCGCCATCCCCGCCGGTCAGCCCGATGGTCACGATGTTTAGCTTTTTGCAC
>JACPFH010000584.1 GCA_016183075.1 Deltaproteobacteria bacterium
ATTTACTAGTCGGAATTTCTCGCAAAGCCTATCGGGGCGGAGTCTTCGGCGCGCGGCGGATACGTTCATGCTGACCGGTTGAACGATTTGAACGGCTTGAACCGATTCGGCGTTCAAAACGTTCCAAACGTTCAAACAGTTCAAAATGGTCGGCGCCTGCGCCAGCCTACGTATTGCTACGGCTGCAGCCTCGCTCGCGCTCCCTTCGGTCGCCCCCTCGGTCGCGGAAATGGACGTACGGTGACAAATCTCGGCAACATGGGAAAATATTGCATACCGAGAAACGCCTCCCTCCTTTTATCGCAATACGGCGGCTCTCCTAACGTGCGAAATAAATTGGCATTTCCAAAGCATCACGACCGGAGATCGCAAGCGGCATGGGAGTTGCTTCCACCGAAGAGGCGCAGCGACGTCATTCCCAAGGAGGCATGAATTGGAAGGGCCTTTGTTCGTTTTTAGCTTTCTCCTCGGACTGAGCCTGAGCTTCGCATACAGCCAGCGGGCCACTTCCCCAATGATGCCCGCAAGATCATGCCGGCCAAGCAACATCCCGACCGGGCTTCCTTATCTCCTCGAGCTCATCGAGCGCTCTCGGCCAGTCCTCTTTGAGCAGCCGAGATAAGGCCCGGTCGGCCAGAAGCTTCCGGCTGACACCGCGCCCAGTAATTGGTTTCGCTCAACACGATTAAGCCGGTCGTTGGAGAGCGTCCCCTTTTTCCCTGAGGGTTAGGTACTCCTTGGCCTGCATGGGGAAAAGGACACCCAAGAGAATATCTTCCTCACTTCTTGCCAACGGGCCAAGCTCGTTAACCGCCCTATCCCAGTCACCCGGGTCGGCAAGCTCCCCTGACCTTAGTGAATAATCGGGTTCCTTGTCCTTCATTATCTTCTTGATCAGTTCCTTACTGACAGGGCCTGGCGGTCGCCCGTACTTGCCTTTCACGTAATCGGTGGTCTCCCTGGTAACGATTTTGTATCTCTCTCCCGCCAGCACATTGAGCACTGCCTGCACGCCCACGATCTGGCTGGTGGGGGTAAGCAGCGGCGGATGGCCCAGGTCCCGCTCCACACTGGGGGTCTCTTTCAGAGCGGCCTCCATCAGCTTCATCTTTCCCGCTTCCTTTAACTGGGCAACCATGTTGGATATCATCCCGCCAGGGATCTTGTGAATGAAGACCTCGCCGCTAACCCCAGTATACCCTGTCTCGTATTTTTCGTATTTTTCCTTGATGTGCCGCGTGATCTGAGCGGGCTCCTCCAGGAGCTTCAGGTCTATACCGGTATCAAAAGGAGTATCCTTTAACGACGCCACCATGGTTTCGGTAGCGGGGTGCGCCGAGCCAAATGACAGCGGGGACATCACCGTATCGACCATGTCCACCCCCGCCAGGATGGCCATCAGGTGGCACATGCTGGAGGTCCCGCCCATGTCGTGACAGTGGAGGAGAACCGGAAGCCTATTCTTAGCCCGGTCTTTTATCCCTTTAATGATCCTATAGCTATCAAAGGGGGTCATGATCCCCGTGGCATCCTTCAGGGACAGCCAATCCGCCCCTACCTCTATCAGTTGCTCTCCATACTCCATCCACCTTTCCAAAGTATGGACGGGACTTACCGTGTAGTTCACCTCCACATGGGCTTCCCCGCCCATCTCCTTTACGGCCTTTGTGGCCACTTCGATGTTTCTAAAGTCGTTGGTGGCCTCGAATATCCGAAACACGTTCATTCCGTTGGCTATAGCCCTCTCAACGAACTTATAAACGATCTTATCCGTATACGGTCGATAGGCGAGCAGATGCTGTCCACGCAGAAGCATCTGTAGTTTGGTGTTGGGCATGACCGCCTTGATCCTTCTCAGCCTTTCCCAGGGGTCCTCCTTCAGATATCTCATGCAGACGTCAAAAGTGGCGCCTCCCCAAACCTCCACGGCATAGAAGCCACACTTGTCCAGGGAGACACACATGGGAAGGAGGTCATCCGTAGTGACCCGTGTCGCGAGCTTACACTGCTGACCGTCTCTCGGGGTCAGGTCGGTGATCTTAACCCTCCTACTCCCGGCAGGTTCTTTGAGCAGCGTCTTTATACCCTCAGCCAGTTGGTCTAAGATCTCTTGCAAGCGCATAACACAACTCCTTCCTCACGGCAGCCTGAAAGATAGGCCAGTCTTGCCCTCCTAGTCAAAAGACCGCCGTCGCCCCTCTAATTTGCATTCATTGAAAGAAGTCTGCAACCGGCTCCTGCCTGCTTCGGATCGGCTCGGGCCGGAAGATTACTCCCTGCGTTAATGTATGTTCGTGTGGATCGTTGCTATTTGGCGGTCACTCGGTTAAGCAGACGATGGATGGCCTTCTCGGTTCATTTCCGCGCCGGCGTAAAAACCGCTGTTCCCGTGTGGTTCGCTTTCATTCCGATCGCATTTGCAATGGGCGTGGCCGCCAAGGCCCACGGGCTTCACTGGGGTGAAATCGTCCTGATGTCGGCCCTCGTCTACGGCGGGCCATCGCAGTTCGCCGCGCTCGAGCCGTTAGCGGCCGGGAAGCCCGCGTTTCAGATCCTTCTCACGACATTTCTCATCAACGTCCGGTTTTTGCCGATGAGCGCGACCCTTGCTCCATACTTTCGCCGGGCCAGGGGCGCGCAATTTTTCCTCGCCGCGCACCTGGTGAGCCCGAGCAGCTTTCTCCTCACGCACGTTCATGCACAGAAACAGAAAAAGGCTCGCGATCCAGCGATCCATGGCGAAGTTTTGAATGATGGGCGGCAATATCTCGACTACTTTTACGGCGTCTCGACCACGTGCTTTCTGGTCTGGGTGACCGGGACCGCGTTTGGCTACTGGGCGGCGCTGGCCGTGTCCCCTGCTTTCCATGAGGGGCTGCGGTTCGTTCTGCCCGGCTACTTTGCGTGCATTTTCGCGCTCGAAATACGGGAGTGGTTCTTACGGTTTGTTTGCCTGATCAGTCTTTTAGTCGCGGTCCCCACCGGCGTCTTGAGCCCGCAGTGGGGCTGGTTATTGACGTCGCTCGTCGTGGCGACGTGCATCTGGGGTGTTGAGCAATGGACGAAATCCGCTTCTGGATCGTAGTCGGGATGGGGCTTGTGACCTACATTAGCCGGCTGGCGCCGCAGTTGCTGATGACGGGGCGAAACTTTCCTGAAGTCCTTGATCGCTACCTGCGCTACCTTTCCTACGCCCTCGTGGTGAGCGTCATCTCGGTTAACCTTTTTATTTCCGGAGCGCGCTTCGAGGCCGGTGCAGCGCCGCAGCGCTCTTTCGCCCTCGTTTCGGCTATCATCGTCGCGTTGATTACAAAGAGCAGCCTCATCGGCATGCTCTCCGGGACCGCTATTATCCTCGTCCTTTCGTGGGCTCGCTGAACTGAAAAACAAGGCAATAGGCATTAGGCAACAGGCAACAGTTCGGACGATGGGCTCGCAGTCTCGGATTGCTATTGCCTACTGCCTATTGCCTATTGCCTTCTTTTCTTCTACAAGAGCCAGTCTATGAAGATCACAAGACTCTACGCGGGCGACGACGGCGAGTCCCACTTTGAAGAGATAGAGGTTGAAACCGAGAAGACCCAGCCTGTCGAAGGCATGATTTTTCGCCAGGTCCCGCCGGGTCACGTTTGGGATTGGCACCGGCCGCCGCAGCGGCAATACGTGATCACTCTATCCGGCCAGGCAGAGATTGAAATCGGTGACGGGACAAAGAAGACCTTGAGGCCCGGGACCATCATGTTGGTGGATGACACGACGGGCAGGGGTCACATCACGCGGGTTATCGGCACTGAGCCTCGCCTCTATGCCGCTATTCCGGTGAAATCAGTGCGCGACCGGCGAGCGTGACGTGCCGAGCCGGACTAAAGCCGATTGGCCGACCGCGCTGATCGCCGCTTCCGCGAACCTGCTCCCATCCATGGTCGTGGCCACACTGGGGATTGCCCTCTCCGATGTGCGCCGGACCTTGCTCCTATCCGAGGTAGAGGCCGGAAGCCTGTTCTCGGCTATCTTTGTCGTCGCGGCGGTCTCGAGCGCTTTTGCCGGAAGGCTCACGGATAAAATTGGAAGGAAGGCCGTGCTGGTAACCGGGGTCAGCATGGCATCCCTCGGATTCGCCTCGGCAGGCCTGAGCGGGGCCTATCCCCTGACGCTGTTGCTCCTCGCGGTCACCGGGCTCGGCTACGGCTTTACCACCCCGTCGCTCTACGCCCTCATGTCCGACCTGGTTCCCGCAAGAAGGGGCCTGGGAGCAAGCCTGGTTACCGTCGCTTATGCGACCGGGGGCTCTCTGGGCTCCGTCATCTCGAGTGCCATCATCGCCCGGGCCGGCTGGCGCCCTGCCTTTCTCGCCGTGGGCGGCTTCGGCATAGCAATTACGGGTCTGGAGATGCTTTGGATTCGGACGGTCGGCAAAAAATATAGCGCGTATGTCGGTCTTTCGTTCCGCAAAGCACTCAACCGAAGCATCCTCGTTCTCGCCGTAGCGGAATTTTTCGGTGGCTCGGTATTCTGGAGCTCGGCTTCGTGGACCCCCACGGTCTTGCGGACCGTCAAGGAACTGAGCCTTGGGGAAACCGGTTTGGTCATGGGGGTGTGGGCGCTGACTCCGATGATCGGGGCCCTGTTGTTGGGAAACCTTTCCGACAAGGTAGGGCGCAAAACGGTTATTCTGTGGAGCGCGTTTCCCGGCGCAATCCTCGCCGTGGTCGTTTATTACTGGCTTGCCTCTTTCGGCTCTCTGGCGATCGGCCTCGGACTCTTCGGGTTCCTCAAGGCCACCGCCCCCACTCTGATCATTCCACTGGCGCAAGAGTCCGCCGCAGCCGAAAACGCCGGAACCGCAAGCGGCGTCGTCATGTCCATGCACTATGTGGCGGCAGTGGTCGCCCCGCTCGTCGCGGCCCATCTCATCGCCACCACCGGCGATATGATCCTGACGATGATCCTCACCGCCTCCCTACCCCTGATCATCTACGGCTGTCTGATCGCGACGATCAGAGAGAAAGGACCGGTCAGATCTTAGTTGAATTTGGCTCGACCTTGTGCAAACCTGAAATCACACATGGAAGAGCGGGCCAAAAATCTTTTGCGCGAGCTTCCTTCGGTCGATCGACTCCTCAAACATCCCCGGAGCGAATCCCTGCTCGCGCGCTTCAACCGCGATTATGTAACGCAGACTTGCAGAGAAGTCCTTGACCAGCTGCGGCAAAGCATTCGGCTGCGAACGGCGCTCGACGACGGCGAACTCGACGACGAGCGGATTCTAGGCCGGGTCGAAAAACAGATCGACACAAACCAGCAACCGGGCCTGATGCGTGTCGTCAATGCTACCGGCACGGTGCTGCACACGAATCTGGGGCGGGCGCTCCTGCCCAACGCGGCGATCGAGGCGCTGTCCCAGGTGGCCGGCCACCCGGTCAACCTCGAATATGATCTCGCCGCGGGCAAGCGGGGAAAGCGCGAGGAGTCGATCGAGAGCCTCCTTTTGAGCCTGACCGGCGCGCAGGGCGCAACCGTGGTCAACAACAACGCCGCGGCTGTCCTGCTGGGGCTAAACACGTTAGCCATGGGAAAGGAGGTCATCGTCTCGCGCGGCGAGCTGATCGAGATTGGCGGCTCCTTTCGCATTCCAGAGATCATGGCGAAAAGCGGCGCCGTCCTCAAAGAGGTCGGCACCACCAACCACACCCATCCCGGGGACTACGAAAAGGCCATCGGCAAGAAAACCGCTCTGCTCCTCAAAGTCCACACCAGCAATTACAGGATCGTCGGCTTCGCCGCCGAGGTGGGTTTGGCGGAGCTGGTCGCAATCGGGAAAAAACACAAGATCCCGGTCATGGAAGATTTGGGCAGCGGGGCGCTGATCGATCTCAGCCAATATGGTTTGCCCAAGGAGCCGGTGGTGGCCGAGCGCGTAAAGCTCGGCGCCGATATCATCACCTTCAGCGGCGATAAGGTGCTCGGCGGGCCGCAGGCAGGGCTGGTCGTCGGGAAAAAAAGCCGGATCGCCCAGATGAACAAGAATCCGCTCAAGCGGGCCTTGCGCTGCGGCAAGCTTACCTTAGCGGCCCTGGAGGCGACGCTCTCCCTCTACCGACAGTCCGCCGACGTGGTCAAGGATGTCCCGACTCTAAAAGCCTTTACCCGCCTGCTGCCGGAGATCGAGGAAGTAGGGCGGCGGGCTCTTCCCGCGCTTGAGAAAGCGCTCGGCGAAGGATTTCAATTGAGCCTCGAAGATTCCACGGCGCAGATTGGCAGCGGCGCGCTCCCGACGGAGGAGATTCCGAGCAAGGTAATCGCGATCCGCCACCGAACCCTCAAACCCGAGCGCATTGCCGAGAAATTTCGTAGCGCCCGGCCTCCGATTTTGGGCCGGATCCGGGAGGACCGCTTTTTGCTCGATCTGAGAACTATATTTGACCCTGAAGAGCTGGTCCCACACTTTACAATTTAATCTTATGCCTTACATCGTCGGCACCGCCGGACATATCGACCATGGCAAGACAAGCCTCATCAAGGCCCTCACGGGGATAGACACCGACCGCCTCAAGGAGGAAAAAGAAAGGGGCATCTCGATCGATCTGGGCTTTGCCCATCTCGATCTTGCCGACGGAACCCAGGCCGGCATTGTGGATGTGCCCGGCCACGAGCGGTTCATCCGCAACATGCTGGCGGGGGCGCACGGCATAGACCTCGTTCTTTTCACCGTCGCGGCCGACGACGGCGTCATGCCCCAGACCGAAGAGCACCTGGACATCCTGCATCTGCTCGGGGTCAAGCTCGCCATTTTTTTGATCACCAAGGCGGACCTGGTCTCCCCTTCGAGAATCCAGGAAGTCGAGGAGGAGATCAAAATCCTCACGCTGGGAACCGCGCTCGAAGAGGCTCCGATCATCCCGTTTTCGGCCGTGACCGGACAGGGACTGGAAGCGCTGCGAGAGCGGATTTCCCGAATGCTCCGCGAATGCGAGAAGCCCGCCCCTGGAGGCTATTTTCGCCTGCCTATCGACCGCGCCTTTGTCCTGCAGGGACACGGCGTGGTAGTGACCGGAACGGCGCTAAGCGGAGAGATCAAAGTCGGCGATCGCGTGCGCTGCCTTCCCGGCGGCCAGACCTTCCGGGTTCGAAGCCTCCAGGTGCACAACCGGGCCGTAGAGGTCGGTGGCTGGGGACAGCGGATCGCCCTTAATCTGACCGGGCAGGAAAGAGCCTCGATCGAGCGCGGGCAGGTTATCTGTCACGAAAAATTGACTCTGACTTCGCAGCGCTTCGACGCGCTGCTCGAGGTACGCCCCGCGGCCGCCAAAGGAATCAAGAATCACCAGCGGATCAGGATCCATCTCGGCACGGCCGAGCGGATGGCGAAACTCATCCTTTTGGGCCGGAAGGAAAAGACCGAGCCCAAAGAAACCACCTACTGCCAGATTGGTCTCACGGAACCTGTGCTCGTCATGCGCGGGGACCATTTCATCGTGAGGGACGAGACGGCGCAGCGCACGCTCGGCGGGGGCATCGTCCTCCACCCCTGGGCCAAAAAACACAAGCGATCAGAGACCGACCTGGAAAAAAGACTGGAAGGGCTCCACAATGCGGACGTGCCCGCGCTGATCGAGGGGATTATCAACGAGAGCGACGACTTTGCGCTTCCCTATGATCCGATTCAACAATTCTTGAACCTGAGGGACGAACAGGTGCGCGGGGCCCTGGAGAACATGACAACCCTTCGTGCCGTCAGCTCCGAGGGTGAACAGCTCTACACGACCGAGACGAAGTGGGAAAGAGTCAAGGAGGAAATGCTGCGCGCTTTACATGCCTTCCATCGGGACCACCCGCTCGCTCCCGGCATGGATATGGAAGAACTCAGAGTCAAGCTTCCCTTCGCGATGAATCCCCGGCTGTTTCGCGCGCTCGTAGACGTCCTCACCGGACAATCGATCCTCGCGCGCGATGGGAATCTGCTGAGCGCGCCCGGACATCAGGTCCGCCCCGGGGAAGAGGTGCGACGGCTGATGGAGCGGATCCGGCGCCTGCTCGAAGCGAGCGCGCTCGCCCCGCCGGACCTCAGACAGATCGAAAAAGACCTCGGCGTGGAGCACGCAAAGCTCGCCGAAGTCGTCCGGTTGATGGAGCGCGACCGGGCGATTGTCCGAGCGGCCACGGACCTCTATTTTCTGCGCGATCACGTTGACAAGGTAAAGGGGGTCCTGTATAAGTACCTCGCCAATAACAGCGAAATCACCGCCGCCACCTTGCGGGATCTTCTCGGCTCCAGTCGGAAATACACCATCGCTCTTCTGGAATACTTCGACCGTGAAGGGGTTACGGTCAGAGTCGGAGACGCGCGACGACTGAAGACGCCGCTGTCCCCGGGAAGGCAGGGGGTTCCCCGCTAATCGCCCTCAACTCAAATGTAAAGTGGAAATGGAATCATGCAAAGACCCCCTCCGTCGCTTTGACTTCTACATTTTGCAATTTTCATCTTGAATGGGAGAATAGATGAAGCTGCTCAAACGTAAGGCGCTGCGCCTGACCCGGCACGTCAAGTCCGCGGGTTGAGCCGCCAAGCTCGGCCCCGACGAGCTCGTGCAAGTCTTGCACGGCCTTCCGAAATTCGAAGACGCGGATCTGATCGTCGGAACGGAGACCGCCGACGACGCCGGGGTCTATCGCGTGCGCGCCGACCTGGCCGTGGTGAACAGCGTCGATTTCTTCCCGCCGATCGTCGACGATCCTCATACATTCGGGCAGGTGGCGGCGGCGAACGCCCTCGGCGATATTTACGCCATGGGCGCGGAGCCTAAGACCGCGCTCAATATCGTTTGCTTTCCGAAAGGCAAGCTGGACATACAAGTCCTCAACGACATGCTCAACGGGGGAGCGGAAAAAATCCGCGAGGCCGGCGCGGTTGTCGTCGGAGGTCACAGCATCATCGACGACGAGCTCAAATACGGAATGGCGATTACCGGCGTCGTCCATCCCGATAGGGTGATCCGCAACGTCGGCGTTCAGGAAGGGGACGCGCTCATTCTTACCAAGCCCCTCGGAACCGGGATCATCGCCAACGCGCTCAAAAAAGACAAGGCGCCGAGGGAAAGCGTCCAGGCTGCGACCTTCAGCATGCTCGCGCGGAACAAAACCGCCGCGAAGATCATGCGCAACCATCCCGTCCATGCCTGCTCGGACGTCACCGGCTACGGCCTTCTGGGCCACGCGCTGGAGATGGCCAGCGGGAGCAGCGTCACGCTGATCCTGGAAGCGGCGAAACTGCCCGTGCTGCACCGGGCCGCGCGTCTCGCCGAGAAAGGATACCTTACGGGAGGCTGCAAGCGGAATCGCGCCTACCTGAAGGACAAGGTCAGCATCGAAAAGTCGGTGCGCGAAGGGAAATAGCCTACGACCCGCAAACCTCCGGCGGACTTCTGATCGCGCTCGCGCACAAACGGGCGGCAAAGCTGGTAGAGGAGCTGCAGGCCGACGGAGTCAAAGCCGCAACCGTCATCGGCTACGCGACTTCGCTCCAAAAGTCCTGGGTCCGGCTGGTATGAGAAGGAGCCCGCGACGAGAGCTGCTTTAACAGTGAGTTTGTTTACAATTGCTCGGGAGGGAGCTATCCATGTGCGAGTACTGTAACAAGACCGAAGTCACCGTCGCGAAGCTTGATTCTGACGAGGAGTCCGAGTGCGAATGGTTTTCGGAACAAGAAGCTCCCGGCTCCTGTGATCAACCCGCCGTTTTTTCCGTTTCCGAATGGTACGTCGAGGACCACCTATGCGAAGTTCACAAGGAGAGAACGGAGCAAGAGCTCGAAGAAGGCTTGGCTGATTTCTTGGACAGGGCCGGATTCGGTTCACAGTACGAGATGCGCCCGATCGGACAGGAAGAAACCTGCGACCACATATCCCCTGCCGCTATTGAGAACTGGCAACCGTGCGGCAAAAGGGCCAGTCACGCAAAGTACATTCTGGAGAACTGGATGCTGTGCGCCGAGCACGTTGCCGAAATGGGCTACGATATTCAAGAGCAGTGAAGATTCCACGATTTTTGTATCACTCGATAAACCCTCGCATTGTTTGCGGCGTCACAAGAACTGGGACGGTGTATGCTTCTGTAAACTGCGCAACGGTCATCCCCAAGCTCTTAATGCCAGCTTTGTACTTTCTCAGATAAGTCTTCACCCTAACTGAGGCCGGCGGCTCGTCTAAGATCACGGCGTCACCCAGCAAAACGGCGACATCACCGCCCTCCTCATCCGTGTTGAAGTTCAAGGCGACCCTTGGATTGCGGGCGATATGCCGGAGCTTCGCTTTGTTTTTTTCGCTGAAGATCAAGACGGTTCGGCCGTCCCAATGAAACCAGACCGGCCTCGGTTGAGGCGTGTTGTGAGAATCGACGGTGGTGAGCCAGATAATTTTCTCCTGGCAGAGGCGACGATTGACGCGCCGGCCGAATCGGCTGCTGAAGTCTAGCATCAAGTGACCTCCC
>JACPFH010000585.1 GCA_016183075.1 Deltaproteobacteria bacterium
CGCGGGTGCGAGGGGTTAACCGTAGGGAGTTCGGAAAATCGCTTGGGTCTAATTAAAGCGGGGGTGCCGGTCATGACCTATGAGGGCAACATGGCCGACGAAAAAGAATTCGATGAGCGGCGCACCACTTCCCGCATCGAGTCATTCATGGAAACCTTAGGCCTGGAACAGATTGAAGCCGCCCGTCCTGCACAGGCCGCGTCGTAAACCGGTGCAGTAGCGGTCATTGGGATTCACCGGGAAGAAAGGAGGAGAATCTTGATTAAGGCCGGGATAGATGTTGGCGCCAAAACCATAAAGGTAGTCCTCATAGAGGATGGGAAGATCAGAGGTAAGGGCAAGGTCCTCAGCGGATTCGATCAGGAAGAATCGGCGAAAGAAGCCTTGGAGCAAGCGTTGATGGAGGCTGGTCTTTCTCGTGAGGCTATCGGGATTATTGTCACTACCGGCAACGGGAGAAAGGCGATCTCGTATGCAAAAGCCGACGTGACCGAGGCGCGGGCTGCCGCACTTGGGGCCGTCTTTCTTTATCCCTCAGCCCGAACGGTGATCGATGTGGGGGCGGAAGAGTCAAGGGCAATCAAGTGCGACTCAAGTGGGAAGGTGCTCGATTTCGCCGTCAACGAAAAATGCGCTGCCGGCTCAGGGGCCTTTACCGAAGCCATGGCTCGCGCCTTGGAGGTGCCATTGGAGGAGTTGGGTCCTCTCTCCCTCCGGTCAACTCAGACCATTCCGATGAACGCGCAGTGCACCGTATTTGCCGAGTCCGAGGTGGTCTCGCTTATTCATTCAAAGACGCAGAAAGCCGATATCGCCCGGGCCGTGCATGATGGGTTGAGCAGCCGGGTCGTTGCCATGGTGCGGCGGGTTGGGCTGGAACCCGAGCTTCTCCTGATCGGAGGAGTAGCCCACAACCCGGGCTTCGTGGAATCCTTTAAAAGGACTGCGGAGGTAGATAACGTTCGCACGGCGGAGGACCCTGAGTTTGTGGGGGCCATCGGAGCAGCCCTGGCGGCGGGTGAGTAAAGAGAAAGGAGTTGCTATGGCGGAAATACAGGAATACTGGAGATGGACCGAGTACAGCTGGCACCACCCCGAAATGGACTGGCGCCAGGGCAAGCGGATTGCGTCGGGCATCGATGTGGGCTCAGTGAGCTCTCAAGCTTTAATCCTCGTGGACGGACAGATCTTCGCCTTCAGCAACCTGCGCACTGGAAGCAACAGCCCCGACAGCGCTAATAACGCGATAAAAGCTGCCCTGAAGGACACAGGGATGGAGATAAAAGACCTCCAGTACACCGTGGGGACAGGATACGGCCGTGTCAACGTCCCGTTTGCCAACCGGGCAATCACCGAGATTGCCTGCCATGCCCGCGGAGCCAACTTTATGGCGGGACCCAAGGTTCGCACCGTCCTCGACATGGGAGGCCAGGACTGCAAGGCCATTCATTGTGATGAGCGCGGGAAAGTGACCAACTTTCTGATGAACGATAAGTGTGCGGCAGGCACAGGCAGGGGGATGGAAGTGATGGCGGACCTCTTGTCCATCCCCATTAAAGATATCGGTGATCTCTCTTTTCAAGTGGATAAAGAGCCCGCGCCGGTGAGCAGCACCTGCGTGGTCTTTGCCAAGTCGGAAGCCCTCGGCCTGATGCGCTCTGGCTGGTCCAAAAATATGGTTCTCGCGGCCTACTGCTCGGCGATGGCCCATCGTGTCAGTTTGCTCCTTGGTCGGATAGGGGTGGAGGATCAGTTCTTTATCACCGGAGGGATCGCGAAGAACCCTGGAATAGTCAAGCGGCTGGAGCAAGAGTTGGGTATCCAAGCGGTCAAGAGCCAACATGACAGTCAACACGCTGATACAGAAGGGGGCACAGTGATCGCCAATTACGGCTATAAGGACGGCTCCGGCGAATTCTTTATCAGCATCGACACCGATAAGTGTAATGGCTGCGGCGACTGTGTCCCTGTCTGCCCGCCAAGGCTCTTGGAAATGGTTGCCGATCAGTACGATCCGTTGTCGGACAAGATTGTTGCAGCCGTCAGGGAAGAGGAGCGCAAGAAAATAAAGTACACCTGCGCGCCCTGCAAGCCGGCAAGCGGGCGCGGGCCGCTGCCGTGCATGGCTGCTTGCGAGCCTGGAGCCATTGGTCATTCCTGGTAAACGATGAGCCAGGCTGTCTTAACCATCGACGGCGCCCAAGTGGCGGCCCCGTCAGGCGTGTCTCTCCTTGAGGCGACCCGCAGCGCGGGCATCTATATTCCCGGCCTTTGCTCTCACCCCGATCTCCCCCCGGCGTGCGGGAAGGTCGGTCTTCCCGCGATCTGGCGGGGTGGTCAAATTGTTCAGGGCACATCCGAATCCGTGGAATTCGACGGTTGTGGGTTGTGTTTGGTTGAAGCGGACGGTGAGCTGGTGCAAGCCTGCGTCACTTCGGCTCGAGAAGGGCTGCAGGTTCTGAGCGAGACCCCCAAAGTAAAAGCCAAGCGACAGGATCGCCTGGCCGAAATTCTCGCCGATCACCCTCATGCCTGCCTTATCTGCCCGAACAGGGACGGATGTGACCGCATCGCCTGTTCCTTTAACGTGCCCGTGCCTGAGCGCTGTTGTTCCAAGTTTTCGAATTGCGAGCTGCGCCGCCTAGCTGATTACATCGGCATCAAGCCGGATACCCCCCGCTACATTCCCCGCGGTCTTCCGATCCTCCGCGACGACCCTCTCTTTACGCGTGACTACAATCTGTGCGTCGGTTGCACCCGTTGCGTTCGAGTCTGCTCTGATGTCCGGGGAGTTGGAGCGTTGGGTTTTACCGTAACCGATGGCCGGCTCGAGGTGGGATCCGTCGCGCCTTTTTTGCCCGAGTCGGAATGTAAGTTTTGCTTGGCCTGTGTTGGGGTCTGTCCCACCGGTGCGCTCATGGATAAAGCCGCCGACATAGCGGTGGGTGCGAGCAAGGAACAATCTCTGGTTCCTTGCCGAGCAGCCTGTCCGGCCGGGATCGACATCCCCCGTTACGTTCGTCTTATCGGCCAAGGCAGATACGATGAAGCCGTGTCGGTGATCCGGGAAAGGGCCCCATTCCCTGGAATTCTTGGCTATGTTTGCTTTCATCCCTGTGAGAACGTCTGCCGGCGGGGCAAAGTGAACGAGCCCATCGCCATTTGTTCCCTCAAGCGTTTCGCCGCGGAACAAATCCCCCCGCTCGACCCGGCAGCGGCGCGGGCTGAAGCGTCTAGCGGAAAAAGGGTCGCCATCGTCGGCTCAGGCCCGGCAGGGCTGACGGCGGCTTACTATCTCCGGGGTAAAGGCCACGGCGTGACTGTTTTCGAGGCTGGTTCCAAACCCGGAGGGATGCTCCGGCACGGAATTCCTCGCTATCGTGTGCCCCGTGAGGTAGTGGAGCGGGAAATCGAGGAGGTTTTGGCCCGGGGTGTGGAGCTTCGAACTAACACTTCAGTGGGTTCAGGCGCTGACTTTTCACTGGAGAAGCTTCGAGCTGAATACGACGCGGTCTTTCTGGGCGTCGGGGCCCAGTTGAGCAAAAAGATTAAACTTGACGGAAGCGAACTGAACGGTGTCCTGTGGGGGCTGGATTTTTTGCGCGATGTAAACCTCGGCTCGTGGCCGGGAACCCCGTTGGGCCGGGTTGTGGTCGTAGGCGGGGGCAACGTCGCCATCGATGTGGCGCTGACTGCCCGGCGTTTAGGAGCGAAGGAGATACAGATTGCCTGTCTCGAGTCGCGCGCTGAGATGCCGGCTTTCGAATGGGAGATAGAGCAGGCTCTAGAGGAAGGGGCCGTCATTCACCCGTCCTGGGGTCCGAAGCGGATCGTGGGTAATGGAAAGGTGATCGGGGTCGAGCTGGTTCGCTGCACTCGGGTCTTTGACGAGTCGGGACGCTTTAACCCCTCTTTTGATCCTTCGGTGACAACCGCCATCGAGGCGGACACAGTGATCCTGGCCATCGGCCAAAGCACCGATTTCTCGTTCTTGGGTGAGAATGGCCAGGAACTCAGAACACAAAGGGGAACTATCCAGGCGGACGATACCTTGCTGGCCACTCCGGTTAAGGGGCTTTTTGCCGGCGGCGAAGTGGTTAGTGGCCCATCCTCGGTCATCCAGGCTATCGCATCGGGACGAAAGGCTGCGGCTTCCATCGACCGTTATCTTGGGGGAGATGGTGTTTTTGCCCAGAGCACAGAAGAAGAGTCCGACCCTTGGATCGGTCGCGATGGAAACTTTGCCTCTTGGCGGAGGGTCGCCATGCCACAGCTCTCTCTCAGCGAGCGTCAGGCGAGCTTTGACCCCATTGAGTTGGGCTTCGATGAGGCCATGGCCCTGAGCGAAGCCAAGCGCTGCCTTAGGTGCAACCTGAGACTTGAGCTCAATGCGCCAGTCTTACCCCCGGAATCGTGGTTGGAATTCAATCCCGAGCGTGTGGCCGGCGTGCCCGAGGTCGAGGGCGTCTATCAGCTTCTGGGTGAGGGAAAGCAAATCCTTCGGATTGCGGGAACGGCTGACCTGCGTCAAGCCCTGGAGGAGCAACTGCGTAGTCAACCCAAGGCGCGCTACTTCCTTTACGAGGAGGCGCGCATGTATACCCAACGTGAAAGTGAACTGCTACAGCACTTTCTCCAGGAACACGGGCGGCTTCCGTCAGGCAACGAACTGGGAGACGATCTTTTCTAATGCTCACTAAAGTTACGTCCGCGAGAAGAAGTGCCCGAGAAGAGGAACTTGCGAGCGAAGGCTGGACCAAGCAGTTTTGCGCCAGCGGTTCGAGACTTCAGGAGACAACCCAACTTTATGAATCGATGGGGTTGGACGTGCATCTGGAGCCCGCGCGGGCCGAGGATCTGGCTTGTTCGGGGTGCCAACCCCAGCAACCCGGCGCTACCATCGAGGGCTGGTACCTCATCTATACACGTCCGAGGCAAGGGGCCGGCAATGCCCATGCGAAGCAGGACGACGACCTGTGGTGAGGAGATCGGGTGCTGCGAAGTCGCAAGTTTTTTTCGGTCGTTACGCGACCAGCCGATGAGCTACCAGGGCCGGCCCGTCGTGATATCAAAAATATTGAGATTGGTTTCTGACCTGCCCCGTTGATTACCAGCCGCTGCCTCTCTTCACGAGCTTCACTCCAGCCCGGCCTTCATCGTTGCAATTCATCCTAGAAGTGCGGGATTTACCTTGCCATGCGAAAGTGAGAGGATCGATGGGACCCGGCTGAACGAGGCCTTCATGTCGCTTCGGCTTAAGATGATTTTCGGCATCGGGACGATCCTCCTCGTCGCCGTGGCCGTCTATACGGTCATCGCTGTCCGCAACCAGGTCAACCATTTGCAAGATTTGGCCAAGCGCGAGGCGGAGTTGATCGGCGCGGTGGCGGAGCGCGCCATCGTGCGAGCTATGAGGGAGGGGAGAAGCGATGAGGTTCAGGCCCTCCTGGAGAAAATCGGGGAAGAACCGCATCTGGTCAAGATTCGGATCGTGGATCGGCAGGGAGTTATCCTTCGCTCGGACAGGGCCGAGGATGTGGGCAAGTCTCTCGCGCTCGGGGCGTGGCCTTTGAAGAGCATGCCGGAGCCGCTCTGGGACTATCAAACGCGCACCGTGACTATCTTTCGGCCCATCCGCAATCAGCCTTCCTGTTACACCTGTCATGAAGGGGAGCAGCCGGTGCTTGGCTTTTTGAACGCTTCGGTTACCTTCCCGACGCTTACTTCGGAGGTGATCGGCGACGCCGCGTCCATCGTCCTCCCCGCTGTCCTTACCCTTGTGGGCGCTGGCGCGCTGATTTCGCTTTTTTTTGCTCTTACAATCGGCAGGCGAATCGACACCCTCGCCGCAACCATGGCTCAAGTCGAGGCCGGAGACCTTGGCGCCAAGGTCCCTGGAGAGTCAACCGACGAGCTTGGGCGGCTCGGCGCAAGTTTTAACGCCATGGTGTCCCGGCTTGCTCAAGCCCAGCGGCAACTGAAAGATCGCCATGCGGAAGAGATCCGGCGGGCCGAGAATCTGGCCTCTCTCGGGAAGATGGCTGCGGGGATCGCCCACGAAATCAACAATCCCCTTGCCGGAATGCAGAACTGCGTCAGGACGCTGCTGCGAAAGGTCGATGCCGACGGGCAGAGAATTCAGTACTTGAATATGCTTCAGGATGGGTTGGAGCGCATCGGCCGCACTGTGCGGCAGCTACTGGATTTCGCCCGCGAGGCAAGACCGAGGATACAAGAGACCGATCTCGTTGTGCTCGTGCGCCGCTGCCTGGCCCTTTTGGAGCACGAGTTGGCAGCTCGAAAGATCTCGTTCTCGTTGACGGAGGACAGCGGGCTCCCGCCAGTCCTGGGGGACTCCCAGCAGCTCGAGCAAGTGTTTCTAAACATCCTGATGAACGCGCTGGAGGCGATGCCGGATGGAGGGGCAATCAGCATCAGCGTCGGGCTGAGCGAGCGGGAGGCTGGCCGGTTCGCCGAGGCGCGGATTCGTGACACGGGAACGGGCATCCCCGCCGATCATCTTCCCCGGATCTTCGACCCCTTCTTC
>JACPFH010000586.1 GCA_016183075.1 Deltaproteobacteria bacterium
CAGTATCTTTGCTGACTCTCCATAACGAGGAAATCTATCTTCCTCTCAGCCATCCGATCACGTACCGCCTTCCATCTCCTCTCAAGCTCATTCTGAGGTAGCGAATATTTCCGGTGATCTTCTCTCTTTAGAATATTTTCAATCACAGCAGACCTCTCTTGCTAAGAACTTTACTCAGTTGATCCTCTCTACGCGCCGTACCCGTGCTCTCGATACCAGCGCGCGGCGCCGGGGTGGAGGGGGACGTCCATCGGCGTGGCATCCGTATCCTGTCCGAGCTGGCCGACCCCGGTATAGGAGGACTCCCAGTAGATCTCGTCCTTGCGCGCTTCGATAGCCTCGACCGTCTTATAAGCGTCCTCATCGGGGAGCGAGGCGCGCGTGTAGAGCGGCCAGCCGCTATAATCGAGGCATACGTGTTCTTGCTTTAAATGGGGGTAACGCCCCGCCGGTATAACGACGCGCCGCCAGCCGATCGCCACCATCTGGCGAAAGATCGGCTCTTCGAGCGTGATGGGCTGCATGCCGGCAGCGAGCGCTTCGTCAAACCACTGGACTATGCCCTCGTCGAAAATCGCGTCGATCGTGCCGTCGTGCAAAGCCTTCATCCTGCGCTTGTCGCCCGGAGGTCCATTGAGCTGAAAGCTTCCGCCCCACGATTCGATATCGGAAAGGCTGAAGCCATAGGCCGCAAGCGCCTGGTCGGTCAGAACCCGCGTCGAGTGGGTTGTGTCTTCACGAATCGAAAGGCGCAGCGGATACCGTTTTTCTTTAATCTCTGCGATAGACTTGAGGCCAGTTCGCGGGTGGATCATGAAGACGAAGCGATCCCAAGAAGGGTACACGGCTAAAGTGCGGACCGGCAGCGGTTCCTTGAACAATCCGGTGCCCCGATAAGCCTGCGTGAGCAACCCCGATGGGTTGACCATGGCCATCTCAAGCTCACCGCGCGCAACCGCGTGGGCCAGGATCGGCGAGCCCGTGGACATGCGCAGCCACGGGCGATACGTCTCCGCCGACCCGCTGCCCACGACAATGCACATATCACGGTTGCCGTAGTAGGGGGTGTCCGGATTTCCGGCGACGTGAAGACCGATTTCCCACAAAAACTTCGCTCGTTGAAAGTTAGCTCCTCGCGGAAGTGGTTCCATGACGCTCCTCCCAAAAATGTATTTCTGTCGGCGCTGGACCAAAAGTTTAGCGGTTAAATTCCTGGCCTGAGCCCAGGCGCCTAACTTATGGCGCGCGCCCGCGCCTGTCAATCCCCTTTTTCTTGACGTTTGCATCCAAAATTTACGGGCTTCGCGGCTCCCTTCGCTCCACGGCCTCCCGTATTGACCCTTCCGGGACTTGCATGGATAGGCTCCCTCGGGGAACGCGCTCTCGGCTGCGGCCGATGGGTCTGTGCCATGAGTCGCACCGTTTGTAATCGGACGTCCGCAGCCTCGCTCGCGCTTCCCTCGGTCGCTGTGCGCTGCTCCGTCCATGTTTCGCTCAGAGAGCCGCCTCGCCCTTCTCGCCCCCTTAATATTTGATGCTTCGTTTCTTGACAGCGGGATCGGCTCCAGCGCAGAATCAAAGCGTTCATGGCCGTTTTTCATAAGTCGATTTACGATCCGATTGAAACCAAACAGGACGGTCATCGCCTGCTCGTAACCCGTTATTGGCCGCGGGGAATCAAGAAGAGCGCGGTGGATTCCTGGGAGCGGGAGCTGGGCGCTCCGGTTCAACTCATCCACAAGAAGAAATCCGGCAAGCTCACCAAGGGCGAATTGAAGAGGCTTTACATCGCTGCGCTGGATCGAGAAGCGCTGGAGCGCGCCGTCGTCCTTGCTCGCAAAGGGACCGTGACGCTGCTCTGCACCTGCCGCGACGAACTCTGCCATCGGGTTGTTCTCGCCGACATCCTTGAGCGCAAACTCAGGCGGAAGAAAGCAGTACGCGCTTAGTCTTTTTCCCCACCGCAGAGCGACAGGGCGGTGAGGGCGTAGACCTTCGTTGCGGTCACCAGATCGGAAATCTTCATGGCGCGGTTTCCCGCGCCGCTCAGCGCCTCTCTCTGCCGCGGCGGCCCGTAGCAAACCGACGGTATGCCGACTTCGTTAAAGACATTGAGGTCGCGCCACATGCTGAGTTCCGCCGAAGGCGGCGCGGGAGGATCACTCCGGAAAATCTCCCGGTGGGCCGCTTCGAGCGTTCGAATCAGGGGCTCGGCGTTCTTCGCGATGTAGCCACGCGAGTACTGGTACGTCGTGACTTCACAGTCGAGCTCCAAGCGGCGGGTGAGCCCCATGATTTCTCTCATGACGGCCCGGGGATTCTTCCCTGGGGCGATTCTCACATCCAGGTAAATGTCGCACTGCCCGCCCGAGCCGCTGACTTGGATGACCTGTGCCTTGGGAATGATCGTGCCGCCGTCAAATTCGTACCGTTCTTTTTGCTCGTAGTCCTTAGCCCACTCTTCCAGCGCGAGCACGACATGGGCCATTTTCACAAACGCGTTCGGGTGCTCTTTGACATTCGCGCCGCGCTCGAGCCGCGGCGTGTAAACCTCCCTTCCCTGCACCCGTATCTTAAACCACGCGGCGCCGCATTCGGCCTTGACGATGCCGAAGCCCGAGGTCTCGCCGACCAGCGCGTAGTCGGCGGTCACGCCGCGGTCGACCAGCCATTTGGTGCCGAATCCTTCGCCGGGGTGGTTGATCCCTTGGTGTTCATCGACCGAAGGAGCGCCCGTCTCAAAGGCAACTCCGGTGATCGTAAGATCGCCCTTGAGCCGAAAGCCCGCCCGTTGGATGGCCCTGGCCGCAATCATAAAGGCGCAAAGCTGCGCCTTATCGTTGATGACCCCTTTGCCGAAGATGAGATCTCCTTCCGCCCACGCCCCTTCGATTTTTCGCTCTGCCTCCGTTGCCTCCGGTCCCAACTCCTTTCCGGTATCCATGTGGGCGTTGAGGATGAGACTTTTGCCGTTGCCGGTTCCGGGGATCGTGCACACAGCGTTCACGCTCTCTTGGGTGATCGATTGGAGCCCCGCATCAATACCGTTTTTCTTCAGCCACGCAACAACCTCCTCTCCGACCTTCCGTTCCTTGCCGTGGGGACTCGGCGTATTGCCGAGCCGGAGGCAGAGCTCGACGAGATCTTCGCGGTCCGTGTCGATCATGGTCAAGAGCGCTTCACGGTCTTTTTCGCTCCGCATAACTGCCCTCCTCGCGCATGCCTACCTTACTTTCCCCTATCGCAGAGGTCAACGCGTGTATTGAAAGCGGCTCCAGGACGCTGATTTGCAGCGACCAAAAGACTCCACTATGCTGGAGACCGACTAAATGACTCAGCCAAAGACCTCTTCGCTCAAGCGATACGGCCTGGTCGGTCTCGGGTTTGCCCATCTCGGAGTCAGCCGCGGGGTTCACGGCACCTTCAGTGTTTGCTATGTCGCCTTTATCGAAGCATTCGGCTGGTCGCGCGCGGCGGCTGCCGGGGCGCTCTCGCTTGCGGTCATCACCGAGGGCCTTTCCTTGCCCCTGGTCGGCTCCTTTACGGATCGTTTGGGCCCACGGCGAACTCTGCTCCTGGGTGGCGTCACTCTAGCTCTCGGTTTGGGATTCACCGCAACGGTTTCATCCCTCTGGGAGCTCTACTTTTGGCTCGGATTGGTGACCGCGTTGGGATTGGGGTTGATCGGGATGGTCCCTCACATCGCCATTCTGTCGCGCGAATTCTCCGAGCGGCGCGGAACGGCTTTAGGCCTCGCCTTTGCGGGCGGCGGATTCGGCATCATGATCTTGGTCCCGCTCTCCCAACTGTTCATCAGTCGATGGGGATGGCCTGCGGCGTACGTGGGCCTCGCGGTCCTCACCGCCGTGCTCGTAATCCCGCCGGTTCTGCTCTTTTTTCCCGCCGGGCCATCGAAGTCTCCCGCCGATCAGGCGCACGGAGCGGCAAGTGGAAAAGATTGGACCGTGGCGCGGGCGCTTAGAAGCCTGGTCTTCTGGCTCTTGTTTGGCGCGCGTGTTTTGGCCAGCATGGGAAACCAGATCATCATCACCCACCAGATTGCCTACGCCGTGGATGTCGGATTCTCCAAGCTGTTTGCCGCCTCGATTTTCGGGCTCATGGGCATCTGCAGCATTTTCGGCCGAGTCTTTTTTGGCTATCTTACCGACCGGATCAGGGGGGAACCCGCATTTGCCTGGGTTCAGGCGGTCTCCGTGCTGGGCATCGTCTCGCTCTTGCTTCTCAAAAACGATTCCCTGCCGCAGTTCCTATATGCTTACGCGATTTTCTACGGTCTCGGACAGGGTTCGCGAGCACTGGTGCTTTCCGCAATCTCCGCGGACATCTTTTTGGGCAAGAGCTTTGGCGCGATCTTGGGATATTTTACCCTTAGCATTGGAGTCGGGGGAGCCATGGGATCGTGGTTGGGAGGCTTCATTCACGATGTCACCGGGAGCTATACCAGCGCCTTCGTGATCGCCCTTTTTTGTTTTCTCGTTTCCGTGATCGCGGTCTGGGTGACCCGAGGGATGGTGACTGAACGAGCCAAGGGTCGTGAGCAGTGAGCAGTGAGC
>JACPFH010000619.1 GCA_016183075.1 Deltaproteobacteria bacterium
TATCCACCGCCTGCCGTAAAGTACGCTGGCCGTTATAAACCGCCATCAGCACAGAGAGTTCAGGTTTCATAAGCGAACGTCGCCGCGAGGTTCCGGCGAGGAGCAGGCGGCCATGAACCGTAGCTGCTGGACCGCTCCCGCCTGGTCCCGCCCCATCGTGAGACTCCTCAACACGTCAAGATTGCGCTGAAAAGCCTCGGGGTCGAAGTGGTGGTCTTGCACGATGAAAACCTTGTCATCTGCGCTGGGAAGCAGCTCCTCCTGATCCAGGATGAGTTCCTCCCGCAGCCTCTCCCCCGGCCGGAGCCCGAGCACTTCGACGGGTATATTTCGACCCGGCTCCAGGCCCGACAGACGGATCAGGTTCCGGGCCAGATCCAGGATCCGAACGGGCTCTCCCATATTCAGCAAAAAAACCTCGCCGCCGTGGCCCATCGCGCCTGCCCGAAGCACGAGCTGCACGGCCTCCGTAAGCAGCATAAAGTAACGGGTGGCCTCCGGATCGGTCACGGTCACGGGTCCCCCGCGCGCGATCTGCTGCTGAAACACTTTCAGAACACTCCCGTCGCTCCCGAGCACATTCCCGAACCGAACAGCGACAAATGTCGTCGGCCCACCGTTCAGACTGAGAAGCAAGCATTCCGCCACGCGCTTGGTCATCCCCATGACGCCTACGGGCCTCACGGCTTTATCCGTGGAAATAAAGACGAGCTTTTTGAGGCCCGCCTCCCGGGAAGCCAAGGCAACGATCTCTGTTCCAAACACGTTATTCTGGATCGCCTCCAGCGGATTCTCTTCCATGAGCGGGACATGCTTGAAGGCCGCCGCGTGATAGAGGAGATCAGGAGCATAAGACTGAAGGACCTCGTCGACCTGGCGGCGATTGAGAACATCGCCGACGATAGAAATCACTCGCAGATGGGGGTAAAGTCGCCTCAGCTCCAGGTCCACGAAATAGAGACTGTTCTCCGCTCGTTCGAACAAGATGAGCGTCTCGGGCTCAAAGGTCGCGAGCTGCCGGCAAAGCTCCGATCCGATGGACCCCCCCGCTCCCGTGACCATGATCCTTTTCCCCTCCAGGTCCCGTCGAAGCCGCTCGAAGTCCAGCGAGACGGGCGCCCGGCCGAGAAGTTCCTCGGGTCTCACGTCCCGAAGCTGACCGATCATGGCCCGCCCCAACAGGAGTTCATCCAGGGCCGGAACGCTTTTGAAGGCCACCCCGCTTTTTCGACAGTAACCGAGGATGCGCTGCTGCTCTTCCCGGCGCGCGGACGGGATAGCGATAAGAAGCTCCTGAACCCCCAGCGAGTGACACAGGTCAGGCAGTTGATCAATGGAACCTACAACTTTAACGCCGTGAATTCTTCTTCCCTGCTTCTCGGGATCATCGTCCACGAAACCCACGACTTTGTAACCAAGCCTATCGCTGCGGTCCATTTCGCGGATGAGCATCTCGCCCGCATCGCCCGCGCCCACGATAAGCGCGGGCGCGGCATCATCCGGCCGCCGCCTGCGCCGATACTCCCGCACGGCCCTCATGCTTAGCCGGCCCCCTCCCACCAGAGCCAGGCAAAAGATCCAGTCCAGGAGCAAAACCGACCGCGGAAACCCGCGGCCCAAGACGAGCAAAACAGCCGCAGAGAAAAAGAACGAGCCGAGTGTCCCCGCCTTGAGAATGGCCAAGATGTCCCGCATGCTCACATAGTGCCACACGCCCCCGTAGAGGTGAAAATAACCAAACACGGAAAGCTTGATGACAAGCACAAACGGAAGTGACCACAAGAAACGATCCCATTCCTCAGCCGTCAATTGAAAGTCGAACCTCAAGAGAAAAGCCAGTTGATAGGCGAGGGAAACCAGGAGGAGGTCAGCGATCGCAATGAACAAACGCCGGTAAGAATGCACAGAACGCAGCCAACCGGCCGCCATCTTTGCCGTTATACTTCCCATTTGCCCCTGAGCGTGATCCAGACCGACTGGAGCACCAGCTTCAGATCGAAGAAGAACATTCGGATATCTCCCAACAAAGCCTTACGTTGCGCTCCGATCTTCCGTCCCGCGCCGTTGGCGCTCATACTGTCGTCATGTAGCCGCGCATTCCTGAGAACTCTCTTGATGTAGATCAGATCATATTTGAACTTATGCCTATGGGGGACCTCGCGAGGAGCGTAGATCTGCGTGATCCCTGTTAAGCCGGGCCGAACCAACTGTCTCATCTCAAAGCCCGGCACCTCTCTGATGTAAACGTCCTTCTCGACGTTCCCGACTTTTACCCGCTCTTTCTCAGGCTGCGAGCGCGGGCCCACAAAGCTCATGTCGCCCACCAGAATGTTCCAAAGCTGGGGCAGCTCATCCAGCGCGGTTTTCCTTAAAACCTTCCCCACAAGCGTAATGCGCGGGTCGTCTCGGACCGCCTGGACCTCCACTTTGTCCAGTTTCCTGACCATGGAGCGAAATTTCACTACCTGAAACATCTTCCCGTTGCGACCGAACCGATGCTGCCGAAACAAAA
>JACPFH010000624.1 GCA_016183075.1 Deltaproteobacteria bacterium
CCACAGCCTTCGTTGTAACCTCGGCCGGGCCCTTAAGTAGGGCCCCTCAGAAAAGGAGGTTGCTATGAGTTGGCGGAATTTTCGGATCATCCTCGCAGCGGGAATCGTGTGGCTGTGCGTTCTGAGCATCTCAGGCGGAGTTAAAGCGCAGACCCGAGTTTCCGTCGGAGTGACGGAGACCATGGAAACCTTTAACCCGTATGGCGACAGCGTTGCCCTGCTCTATGCCCTATGGTGTCAAACTTATGGCTGCCTCGGCAGCTACGACTTTGAAAAAGGCGACTACGTGGGCTGGCTGGCGGAGCGCTGGGAGGTGAAGGACCCCAACACCTGGCATTTTTACCTTCGGCGCGATGCCCGCTGGCACGACGGGACGCCCGTAACGGCAGCCGACGTTGTCCACTCCATCAACCGCATCAGGACCGACCGGCAGAGCAAGCAGAAACAAAACATTGCGCCCATTGCAAACGTGGAGGCCGTCGATAGCCACACGGTCAAGATGACGACCAAGAAGCCCACGGCGCCGATGACGGAATATCTTTTCGATCGAGTCATCATCACGAGCAAGGCCATCCACGACAAATACGGTCCGGAGGTGGCCGACCGAAAGCATCCGATCGGAGCCGGTCCTTATAAGCTTAAAGAGTTGATACCCGGGCAGCGCATGGTCATCGTAAAAAATCCGGACCACCCTGATGTGAAGAAGAATCCGCGGGCGCCCGACGAGATCGTATTTCGTGTGATGCGCGAGCTTGAGCAGCGCATCACGGCGCTTCTCAACGGCGAGATTCAGATCGCTCAGTTCATCCCGCCGCATCTCCGCAAACGAGTCGCAAGCGATCCCAACACAAAGGTCGTGAGCTTCGACTCCATAGAGATCATGTTCCTGGCGATGCAACCCAAGCCGCCCTTCGATAAAAAAGAGGTCCGCCAGGCGGTGGCCTACGCCATCGATCGAGACAAAATCATCAGCACGCTCCTCGAGGGTCAGGCCGGGCGTCTGGACGGGCCCATCGGTCCGGGACAGTATGGCTATGATCCCGAGCTGAGGCCCAGATACGAATACAATCCGGACAAGGCCCGAAAGCTATTGGCCCAGGCGGGCTATCCGAACGGCGTGGACGTAGAGCTCCAGACCCCCGTTGGTCGCTACACCCTGGACAAGCAGATCAACGAAGTGATTGCCGCTATGCTGAACGAAGGGGGCATTCGGGCAAAGCTGCAAACGCCGGAATGGCCAACCCTGTGGGCCAATGTGCAGAGGGGAAAGGTGCCCTTCTACTATATGGGACGCGGCGGCGTGGTCGACCCAAGCGTGGCCTTGGCGCAATACTTTGAGACCGGCGTCTCTCCTCGCATAGGTTATTCCAACCCCAAGCTAGATAAGCTCCTTGCTCTCGAGCGGGAGACCTTCGATCCGGCCAAGCGAAAGAAGGTGCTATCGGAAGCCATGAGCCTTATCACGGAAGAAGCGCCGGCCCATTTTTTGTGGCGCCACAAGGATGCCTACGGGATGGCTAAGAACATCGACCTCAAGCCAAGACCAGACTACCGGATTTTTGGCCTGGATATTCGCGTGCTGCGCTAGGAACGGAACATCAGCAGCGGCGCCGGCCGCCATGGCGTATTAACGGATCATCGATCGCTCGGCTTTGCCCGAGTAGTTGATGAAGACGGTCTTGAGCTCGGTAAAGAAGTTGAGCCCCTCTTCCGCCATCTCGCGCTCCCCCACGCCGGTCGCTTTGGATCCGCCGAAGGGAAGCTGGGCTTCCCCGCCGATCGTCGGCTCGTTGACGTGGACCATGCCGGTCTCGACCTCTTCGATGAAGTTCATCACCCAGTCCATGTTCTGCGTGAATATCGAAGTCGTGAGCCCGTACTCCACCGAGTTGGCGAACTTGAGCGCCTCTTCCAGACTGTTGGCCGTGGTGACCGAAAGCACGGGCCCGAAAATTTCCTCGCGGAAGATGCGCATGTTTGGCAGCACGTTGTCGAAAATCGTGGGCTCGACGAAGTAGCCTTTGGATAGGCGCTCCGGCGTTTTGCCGCCGAGCACCAACCGAGCGCCTTCCCGCTGGCCCACCTGGATATACTCGAGGTCGGTCTTCCACTGTTTTTCGTCTACAGCCGGGCCCATGTCGACGCTTTCATCCAGCCCCGACCCCACTTTGATTTTCCGCGCGTGCTCCACAAGGCGCTCGAGCAATGCCTCCTTGACCGTCGGCAGGGCGATGACCCGCGAGGTCGCGGTGCAGCGCTGGCCCGTGGAGCCGAAGGCGCCGCCGTGGATTGCGGTGGTAGCCTTATCCAGGTCAGCATCCGGCATCACGACGACCGCATTTTTTCCTCCCATCTCGCAGGTCACTTTGGCGCCGCGCGCCGCCGCTTTCGTATACAGCGCGCCTCCCACCTCGTTGGAGCCGGTAAACGAAACCGCTCGGACCACCGGTGAGTTGACGATCGCCTCTCCGACCACGGAGCCGGAGCCGACGATCATGTTGAAGACCCCGGGCGGGATGCCGGCTTCCTCATAGATCTCGGTCAAGAGAGTTGCCGTTGCCGGCGTCAGCTCGGCGGGCTTGAAGACGACGGTGTTGCCCGCGACGAGGGCAGGGGCGGACTTCCACACGGGTATCGCCCAGGGAAAATTCCACGGCGCGATCAAGCCCACCACGCCGAGGGGGCGGCGGATCGTGTACGTGAATGTATCGCGCACCTCGGAGGGCAGCGTCTTGCCGTGCATGCGAAACCCTTCCCCGGCGTAGAATTCCAGGAGCGAGATCCCCTTGAGAACCTCGCCTTTGGCTTCCTTCAGGATCTTGCCCTCTTCGCGTGTGAGCGTGCGGGTAATCTCATCGGCCCGCCGCCGGGCGATATCGGCCGCGCGCCAGATCACGCGGCCGCGCTCGGGACCGGGTATCCTTTTCCATTCGGGAAAAGCGGCCTGAGCCGTGTCGATGGCGCGCTTGACGTCCTCGGCCGTCCCACTGGGGAACTCTGCCAGGACGTCGTCGGGGTCAGCGGGATTGAGGTTATGGACAAGCCGCTCAGATTTCGGATGATACCATTGGCCGTTTATGTATGAACCGGTGTGCATGGGTGCCTCCCTGAAAGCTAGCCTAGCGCGCAAAAAACACTACCCCTTTACCAATATAGCGGGTTAGCGTCAATGGAAGGGAGGCCGGGCGGCGCCGTGCTGCGGCGGAAAATTGCACCAGTAAATCGTGCAGAATATGTGAGGAGCATCTGCGGACAAAACTGTTCCGATTGGACAAGATTGGTCAAAAAAATCGCCTCCGCATCCGCTCGACACTACTTTCGGCTAACGCCGGCCGACCCGAAACGCCCGCAATAACGACAAGTTAACGTTACAGATCCGTTTAGTGCCTTCTTGGCATGATTTGTGCCAGGAAATGAGCTTTTGAGGAATCCTATGCCGTCTACGGAGTGATCAGGTATGGAAGAGATCTTAACACCGCTACAAGTCGCCGAGCTTCTCAAGATCCACGTAAAAACGGTCTATAAGCTTGCCAAGGAAGGCACCCTCACCGGGTGTCGTATCGGGCGAAGCTGGCGCTTCGAAAAGCGCCAGTTGATGCAGCTTCTCTCCGCGTCCGAAAGCTTCTCAGGGGCAAAGAACGACGACCGAGCCGCGAGCGATCGAGCCGTGTCGAAATAAGGCTCCCGTCTCAGGGGAAATACGGCGCAGCTCTGGCATAGAAGCAAGCACCTTTGATGAGCGCGAGCATCGCCACAGTTCTGGCCCACTTTTCTGTCTCGAAGCCCGCGGCCATCCTGGAAGTACCGAAAAAGACCGCCATCATAAGGCTCAGATGGCCGGTGGTCCTGCTTGGTTCTTACTTGCTTCTTTATTCCAGCGGCGCGCGCTTGGACCCGGTTATCGCCCACGGCTTCCTGCTCTTCTACCTCTTGTCCAACGCGGGGCTCTACTGGGTGGATGAAAAGCTTTTTTCCTCCTCCCGTTTTTACGCTCCGCTGGTGTAAGCGTGAGCGGTCAGATCGGCGCGGACTTTTATCTCGCCTACCTTCTGACAATTCTTTTGTGCGGCATCTGCAAGGATTTTCGCGGATGGATCACCGTTACGTTGCTGTCACCGGTAGTCTACGGGTCTTTCCTCCTCCGATCCGCAGAGCGCTTGGATCCGGTTCTGTACCTCCGTATTCCGTTTCCCTTTGTCGTCGCCCTATTCTACGGTTACTTCGTGCAAATCGAGAACTCTGAGCGGACCGGAAAGGACCGGGCAGAGCACGAAGCGCAGCGCGTGGAGGCGCAGGAACAGATTCGGCGCCTGCTCGAGCAGACAAAGCGGCAGGCGCTCGATCTGGAGAAGTCTAATCGGGTCAAGGACGAATTCCTGAGCACCATGTCGCACGTGCTCCGCACACCGCTCAACGTCATCATGGGGTACGCGGATATGATCAAGGACCGGATTTTGGGGCCGATCAGTGACGAGCAGGAGAGATCCCTGGAAAAAGTCATGGTCCGCTGCCGAGATCTCCTCGACATGATCAGCGGCATCCTACAGGCCACAAGTCTCGAAGCGGAAGCGGTCGCAGCGGAAAACCGGCCGGTAAGCCTGACGGAGTTGCTAAGCGAGCTTCGGTCCGCTTACGAGGCGCCGCGCGCGAAAGAGGCGGTGTTAGTATGGGATTACCCGGAGGATCTACCTGCCATCCGAACCGACAAAGACAGGCTCAAGCAGATCCTGATGCAGCTCATCCATAACGCCGTCAAGTTCACCCCGCAAGGTCAGGTCACGATATCGGTGCGGCAGGTGCCGGGGGAACGGATAGTCGAGTTCAAGGTGAGCGATACCGGCATCGGGATTCCGCAAGACGCTTTGCTCCTTATTTTTGAGAAGTTTCGCCAGGTCGATAGCTCGGAGACGAGGACGAATGGCGGCGTCGGACTTGGTCTCTATATCGCCAAACGCCTTGCCGATCTCCTCGGCGGCACGATCCACGTGGAGAGCGAGCCGGGAAAAGGCTCGGTCTTCACGGTAACTCTGCCTTACTGATCTGGTGGGAGGAACTCACGGCCTCAGAGCTTTACCCGGCGCGTCTTTAGCTTCTCGCCGGTGCGCAGGAATTCCCCTTTTACGGCAAGTCTCGCCTCCTCCTCCAACTCTTCGTCCCAATCGCCCAGGGAGTAGCCGTGCCAGGGGGGCTTTGGTGACAGGGGCGGGAGTCCCAGTTCCTCCCAGATCTTTCGGGCACGCTCCATGTACTCTCGCTTGGGCAGAGACACGGGCGGAAAGGGCTGCCGCAGAATAGCGTTGATGAGGAGCGCGGATTCGTCCGCCACGCGCGTTTCCGCCGGGCGGTCTTCACGGTTGAACGGAGGACTATGCCAGCGCTCACGCCCCCTCAGGATTTGAACGTCCCTGTGCGGGCTGGAGCGGAATGTTATGGCCCACATGACCATGTCGATATCCCAGGGGTCAACGTCCTCGTCGACAGCGACCAGGAACTTTCCCACTCCGGCATGAAAGGTCGCGGCCCCCATGAGGGCGCGCCAGGTCTCGGCTTCGCTGGGTTTTTTCATCTGGACGACTATGATGTTGCGAAGGTTAGTCAAGGGCTCATGCATGGCGACCTTGACGACACTCTTTATTCCCAACTCTCCTTTTAGAAAGCGCAGAAAAAGAGGTTCGTAGCCTATTCTCTTGATGATGCTCGATTCGCTGGGGGTGACCTGGCTGGTCCACGAGACGAGGATCGGGTTTCTTTTGCGCGTGATGCAGGTAACTTCCAGATAGGGGCTGCGCATGCGCGGATGCATGTGCCCGTGCGATTCGCCGAAGGGCCCTTCGGGCTCGACGTATTCCGTGGAGAGGCGTCCCTCGATCACGATCTCGGCATCGGCAGGGACCTCCAGATCGACGGTTTGACACTTGACAAGCTGGATAGGCTCGCCCGCCAGGCCACCGGCCACTGCGAGCTCATCTACGCCGTATGGGACCTTCTGCACCGCCGCATAGGAAACCACCGGTGGAGGACCGACAACAATGGCAGCTTCAAGCGGCATGTTCCGCTCTTTGCATTTGTTCCAGTGGGTCAGGATGTGCTGTCCCGGACTACAGGAGATCCCCAACCGGTCCAAGGCCTTCAAGTGACCACGATAGTTTCCCATGTTGCGAATACCGGTCTCAGGATCCTTGGTCAGCCAGTGGCCCGCGGTTATAAATGGAGCGCCATCAAAGCCAGGGGTTGAGATCGGGATCGGAAACTGGCACAGCCCGCCGGCGCGTTTTAGCTCGTCGTTCTCCTGGATGATGTCCTGGACTGGACCGCTCTTCACCACGATGGGCTCGATGGGATTGCCGAACGCCTGCTCCCACTTCTGCCAGGTTGCTTCCACCGCGCAGCCGAGGCCGATGGCGCAGATATATTTCGAGCCAGCCATGATCCCGACGCCTACGGGCATGTCGTAGCGACGCCCCTTGGCGTCGGTGACGCGCTCGAAGAGAAAACCGCGCCAGGCCTCCTCCTTCAAACCGCCGCGGTACTGCCAGCGGACCAGCGGATGCATCTCCGTATCCTTGTCGATCTCGCGACTGACGCGGACCAGAAGTCCTTCGCGCTCCAGCGCCGCCACGTGGTCGCGCAGGTCCGCATATCCGCGCGCCCCACTTTCCGCCCTGGTGATTGTTTTTGCCATGTATGGGCTCCTCCAAATGCCTCTCCTTAGCCTAGCGGAAAGTTTTTGTCTAGGAGGTTCCTGAAAAACTTTGCTCCGCAAAGTTGTACGGGATCTAGCAGGCATTTTTGAGGCGGGCAAGGCCCAAAAAGGCCTGGCCTCAAGCATCGGAGCGGCTCCGTGTTGAACAGCTTCGAGCCACGCCGCTCATCTCGCTCCGCTGTGCGATCCCCCTCGGCCCTCACGGCCGTGCGACGCTGAGCTCCAATTCAAACAACGGACGCTTCGGACCTACGTCCCCTTGTCTAGTCTATTTTCCATGATTGTTGAACACTTTAATAACTAGGGATAATCGCTAGTGGTTGACCTTTTAGCTCAGCTTCTAATTCACGGAGGTCCGTTGTCCGCCCGGTGAA
>JACPFH010000625.1 GCA_016183075.1 Deltaproteobacteria bacterium
TCCCGCCTTCGCCGTCTGCCGAGATCGACAATCCTGAGATCGGAACGGTACCCGACATCATGGCCGGCCGCTGGGCGGGCAGGACGAGCAATCAGCAAATCACTTTTCTCAACAACCAGGGAACCCAGGGGCTGCAATTTGCCGCCGTCGGGGGTAAAGCTTATGAGCTTGCCAAGGCACGGGGGTTGGGTCATCCCCTACCCCTCGAGTGGTTCGTGCAAAATATCCGCGACTAGGGAGGGGAATCCATGGTTACGCAATGCAGGGCCTTGCTCGCAACCGCGCTTACGATCTCACTTGTCTTCACGCTTTTATCCGGCTCCTCAGGTTTCGCCGCGGAAAAAATTGTTGTGGGTTGGAGCGCGATCGCGGGCGCCCAGGCAGTTCCCTGGATTACAAAGGAGGCGGGGCTCTTCGAGAAGCACGGTCTTGAGGCAACATTGATCTACCTCGATGGAGGCTCTAAGGCCACCCAGGCTCTTATGTCAGGGGATATTCCCATTGCCCAGATCGGCGGCGCCGCGCCCATTGCAGCGCGGCTCAGAGGAGGCGAGGTCACAATTATCGCGGGCATCGTCAACGTGCTTGCCTATAGCCTTATTGTCAGTCCCGATGTGAAGCGGCCGGAGGATCTAAAGGGAAAAAAATTGGCAGTGAGCCGCTTTGGCTCCAACTCGGACTACGCGACGAGGAAGATCCTCGTCAAATGGGGATTGAGGCCGGACCGGGACGTCGCCATCATCCAGATCCCAGGCGGCCAGCCCACACGGCTTGCAGCCTTGCAGAGCGGTCAGGTAGCCGGACTTGTCGCCCAACCCCCCGTGACGAACCTTGCGCGCAAGCTTCGCTTTAATATCTTGGCCGAACCCGAAGATTTTGGCAGCGCTTACCCCAACACTCCCATTGCCGCCGCCACCCCGGTCCTTAAAGAAAAAAGAGAAGTCGTGCGCAGCTTCATGAGGGCGCTTGTCGACGGAATCTATGTCTACAAAACCAAGAGCGATTTCAGCAAACGAGTCATAGCCAAGTACATGCGGATTAAAGATCCTGAAGTCGTCGATGACAGCTACGAGTTCTTCTCCCGCCTTGTGCCGGCAAAACCCTATCCTCCTCTCGACGGCATCAAAGAAGCTCTGGCCGAACTTGGGGAAAAAGATCCGAAGGCCCGCAGTGCAAGGCCCGAGGACTTCGCGGACATGAGCTTCGTCAAGGAGCTGGACGAAAGCGGTTTTATCGACCAGCTTTATAAGGCGGGCAGGTAACGCCGCGCCGTCCCGTCACCTCCAAGCAGCGAGCAGAGGCTCGCGCGCCACGCCCCAGCGCGTGTCGAATCGCCATAGACCGGCTTCCTGCGCCAACTGGAAAGCCTCACGCAACTCTTCACGTGTAATTTGACGGTCGATCCCGGCGTACTTTGCCTCCCTTCCCACTTTCCAGGCGGGACGGTACTGATCCATAACATTGATATAGGTGTCGGCCGAAATGCCGGCGATGAACTTCATGATCTCCCGGGTATCCTCCAGCATTCCTGGCATCACCAGGTGGCGCACCAGCATCCCCCGCAAGGCCAGGCGTTCCTCATCAACCTTCAAGTCGCCCACCTGTTCATGCATCGTTTGGAAAACCGCTCGGGCCGCGTCTGCGTAGTCCGGCGCCAAAAGGTACTTGCGACAGCGCTCCCGATCCCAGAGCTTGAAGTCCGGCATGTAGACATCGACGACCCCGCCCATCAACAGAATGCTGTGGACGCTGTCGTACGCGCTCGTGTTGTAGACGAGCGGCACGCGCAGCCCTTTTTCGATGGCATAGGGAAGGGCTTCCAGGATCTGCGGCACGACATGCTCCGGCGTGACGAAGTTGATGTTGTGGCAGCCTCGCTCTTGCAAGTCGATCATCATGCGGGCAAGCTCTTTCGGACCGACTTCCTCTCCCTCGCCGATCTGGCTCGTCTCGAAATTTTGGCAAAAGACGCAGCGCAGGTTACACCAGCTAAAAAAGATCGTTCCTGAGCCACGTGTTCCGCGCAAAACGTCCTCTTCGCCGAAATGGGGGAAAAAGGACGAGACGCGCGCATAGCGCCCAACCTTGCAAACGGCAAATTTTTCCCACCGGTTGATCTGACAATCACGCGGGCAAAGCGTGCAGGAGCGCAAAGCGTCCAGCGCCTCGTCGATCTTTTCGCCGAGAAGTCCCTTTTCGTAGGTCACCAGATAGGCCGGTGAAAAGTCTGCGCGCTTAAGGACAAACCGACCGCCGCCGTCCACCTCTGCAGGAATGCCTCTGGAACGCATGGTGCCTTCCTCAAAGAATCAACCTTATTATAGCACTTTTGCCCGGCGAGCCAGACGGTCGAGCTTAAATCGGGGTGTTGAAAAACCCTCTTCACAGGCCGGTCAAAAAAGGTCCCTGTCCGCATGCAACGCACAGGCAGGCCAGATGCAAGGCGCGCGCGAAACCTACGAGCAGGGCGTACCGACGTCCTTGGACACCCAACCCGTTTTTTTGCCCGGCCCGACTTAAGAGAAAAATGAGTATTGCGTCCCCGGAATTTCTAAAGATCTGCAAGATCGTTATCCAGGATGACCTTACATCCTCGCAAAAGGAGAATACGATTTCGATCCGTTCAGCAGGGACTAAACCTGTCATTGCGCTTCTTTTCTTTTCTGTTAAGCCGTCTTGGTATCCGGCGTCACGTCGTAATCTCGAAGGAAAGTGAAATCCAGTCCGGGCGATGATGTCAGTGGGGTCAAATCTTTTGTTGACAGTAAACTCTTGCCCCTGTTTGCTGACTGATTCGCTAACCTTCTTACTCCGATTTCAAAACGACAAAGTTCGGCTGGGAAAGAGCCAGTCTGGGCGAGGATGCGGGATCAGAGATGTGACGTGCCTGCCGGCAGGCCTGTCTGCCGTTGCACAGGCAGGCAGGGTCGGGAGACCCAGCCGAAGTCAGTTCCGCGTAAAATAAGGCACATTCACAGGGAAGGCAACAAGAAAAAAAATAAATCAGCCCCGGGCAAGGCGGAGGATCGCCTTTTCGGCTTTGCTGAGGGCTCTGGCGACAGCCTGCTGGCCGACCTCTCTCGAGAGCTTTCGGTGTCCTGCCTTCCAGAGCAATGTGGCGAGATCGCGCTTTAGCCGGTCCAAAGTCCAGCGAACCGGGTCCGGAGCGGTCTCTTTCGAGAGACGCGCGATCTTTCCCATCCCTGAGTCTTTTATCAGGTGGTAGTGCGGCCGCTTCTCGAAGCAGTCGAAGCGGAGAAGCTCGGAGTCCTCCCCATCGGGGCCATAAACCTCAAAGCTCAATCCTTTGTCGGTGCCGCGTCGCCGGTACGCAATCTCGATGCGGACCGCGCCGGCCTCGATGACCATGCCTTCTGCGGATTTCTTCATAACTCCTCCTTCGGGCCTATCGCTGGCACCGCGGCGTTAGAGCCCCGCTTCTTTTTTGAACTTGGCGACAACGTTCTCCACATCGACGCCCAACTCGCGCGCCTCAAGAAATACCCCCTCTTTCTGCGTCGCCCAGCTTTGGACAAAGTGTCGCTCCAAAAATACCCGCTTGCTCTCATCGGCTGCAAACCTTCCGAGGTTCTCGAGAACCCGATCCTCGTGTCCTTCTTCATCGCCGACCATCGCCTCCGCCATCTGCCTCACCTCGGGGTCCGGGGAGACATGCCACAAATGGTCAATGAAAGCGACCGCCGACTTCTCCGCGATGTTGCAAAGACGAAA
>JACPFH010000590.1 GCA_016183075.1 Deltaproteobacteria bacterium
CTTGGGGGTTGGAGACGGAATTTGAGCGCTCGGTAAACAAATTTGCGCCGAAGGCGAAGGACTATCCCAAATTAGAGGGAGGTCTCATAAGGCTTTTCAAGCGTCAGTTTCGTCAGTTTGGCCTTCCTAGTCCTGGAGAAAACGATTTTATGGAATGGCTCGCCGTGATGCGCCATTACGGTGCCCCCACTCGAATACTTGATTGGACTTATTCATTTTACCCTGCTCTTTTCTTTGCGGTGGAGGAAGCAAAAGCTGAATCGGCAGTGTGGGCGCTTGACACTAAATGGACAGACCGCCAATGCAAAGAGAAATACCCAACCGAGTGGAAGCTTGTTGAGACCGATGGCAGTGATCCCAACGCTCGATGTTTTAAGACTTTCAAGGAAGTTTTTTTGGCAAAAAAGAGTTTTGTGATTAACATGAACTCCTACAATCAAAATCAAAGGCTAGTTATTCAACAAGGAACTTTTCTCTGCCCCGGCAATATCGAGGCCTCTTTCGAGGAAAATTTACTGGCACTTGCAGACGGAAAATCTTTGGACAGCAACGTCGTTAAGTATGTGATAACTGGCGATGCTGAGGAAAGAAGAGAGATCCTAAAGCGGCTGCATCGCATGAACATGAATCGTGCGACCCTTTTCCCTGGTCTGGATGGTTTTGCCCAGTCCCTGAAGACTCGCATACTTTTCCCGCAACTACTGTTACCCGATCCCAAATGGCAATCGTGGCTCGAAAAAAAGAGGTAACAAAAAGGATCGAGCCGAGGGGCGATCTCTATGAGGAGAACAAAGGGGACGCGAACCTTTTCTAGGCGGATGATGGGATGACGAACAAACAGGACAAGGCCACGCCCGGTTTGATTGCTCCGCACGGCCGGAAAGGCTCTCACAGAAGGTGTCGTGCAACACCAGATCGAGGGAGTGGCTGTAAAGATCTACAGCCCCGCCAAGACGGTCGCCGACTGCTTTAAGTACCGGAATAAGATCGGCCTCGATGTGGCGCTTGAGGCGCTGAGGGACTACCGGCATAAGCACCGTGCAGGAATGGATGAACTGTGGTACTTTGCTAGCATCTGCCGTGTCACAGCGGTCATGCGACCCTACTTCGAGGCGCTGGGGTGAACCGTAGGAGATTACTCAAACGGCTCGCTGAAGGAGTCCTTAAGAATGTTTCTTTCACAGACTTTAGGAACTTGGTCGAAGGATTCGGGTTTCGACTAACACGTGTTACTGGGAGCCACCACATTTTCACGCATCCGAACATTTCTGAGCTGGTTAACCTGCAGGAAGTTAAAGGAGAAACCAAGCCATATCAAATTCGACAATTTCTGAGGTTGGTAGAGCGGTACAATCTCAGGTTGGAGGAAGAAGAATGAAAGACTACCACATCAATATCTTTTACAGCGAAGAGGACGGCGGGTATATCGCTGATATTCCGGATCTGGAGGCATGCTCTGCTTTCGGGGAAACTCCGGAGCAGGCGCTGGCCGAGGTCAAGATCGCTAAAGCTGCATGGCTGGAATCTGCCCGGCAAGCCGGGAAGCCAGTTCCCGAGCCCCGTTTCCGACCAGTCATCTACCAAGCCGCAGGTAAGTGAGATCTGGCCGTTACCGGCGCCCGGCTCTGGAAAGTCCTGTGAGGCAAAGCCTTAATGGACATCTCAGAGAAGAATCTTGAGCAAGTCATTGAGACGGTGTTGCTGGCTGGCGGGCCGGACGGCTACCCTGGGCGAACCGTGTCGAGGCAGATGATGGGATGACGAACAAACAGGACAAGGCCAGCCCCGGTTTGATCGCTCCGCACGGCGGATACCGTGACCTAAAGTCGTATCAGCAAACGTGAATCCATACCGCGGTGATGTCTCGACCATCTTCATAGTTGCGCTGCGCCGCAGATTGAGAGTTTCTACCAACTCAAGCAGCCGCTCAAACTCCGCGCTCGACATTTCCACGTTTTCGTAATTCCGAAATGCTGATAATGTCCTGAGGAACCTTCTCCCGCCGAACGGCCTGATGCCTCAGCGTGCGCGGCGCCTCTTTTCGGCAGGGACGTCGTTGATTAAGGCCTGGGCCGGCCTTTCTACATCGTACGCATCTTCGGAAAGGCATTAGCCGTGGGCACGGAGGAGCGCCGGGCGAATAAGCGCGGTGCGCTTGACACCCGTGCTACACGCTTCTATGCTTGAAGCAACGTGATGCAGCCGATGATGCAGCCAGGGGGGTGCCATGAAAGCCATAACGTTAAGGAATCTACCTCCGGAGGTGGTAAAAATCGTGCGCAAGAAAGCACGAAAAAAAGGCACGAGCATCAACAAAGCGGTCATTAGCCTGTTGGAGGAGAGCACGGGAACTTCGCGCAAGAAGCAAGAGAAGAAAACGCTCTACCATGACCTTGATGCATTAGCCGGATCGTGGACAAGAGAGGAAGCCCTGGAGTTTGAGAAAGCTCTGGCCGCACAGCGAACGATTGAACCGGATCTGTGGAAATGAGTCGGTTGCTTCTGGATACTTCGGCTTATTCGGCTTTTATGAGGGGTCACGGCGAGATCAAACCGGCTATTCAGGAGGCCGAGGAGATCTGTCTTAATGTGGTTGTCCTCGGCGAGCTTCTCGCCGGGTTCATGAGAGGTAAGCGGAGAAGAAAAAATGAGGCGGAACTCAAGAACTTTTTAGGGTCAACGCGCGTCAGTATTTTAGATGTTAACGAAGAAACAGCCGAGAGGTACGCCGTAATTCTCGATTCTCTCTGGAGAGCCGGCACTCCCATACCGACCAATGATATCTGGATCGCTGCGAGCACTATGCAGCACGGCCTGCACCTTCTCACTACGGATGCTCACTACCAGAACGTGCCTCAAGTCATCGTCGACTACTTTGCGGCCTAACAGTTTATAATGGCATCCGACGTGATCCGATGCATTTGAAGGAAGGAGGGGGGTCAGAAAGAATGGACATCGCTGAAGCGCGGAGGTTTTTGTCGCAGCACCACCGAGGCGTGCTGGTCACCCACAAGCGCGATGGCGGTCTTCAGATGTCGCCGGTATCGCCGGGCATTGACGGAGAAGGTCGGGTGATCATCACTACTCGTGAAACCGCCTACAAAACAAAGAACATCCGGCGCGATCCCCGGATCTCTCTCTGCGTTTTTGCCGATGCCTTTCACGGCTCCAATTGGATCCAGGTCAACGGCAGGGCGGAGATCGTCTCACTGCCTGAAGCGATGGAGCCCCTTATCTTCTGGTACCGCCAGGTCAAGGGGGAGCACCTCAATTGGGCCGAGTACCGCCAAACCATGGAAAGAGAGCGCCGTCTGATACTCCGCATTAGCATCGAAGGCGCGGGACCCGATCAAAAAGGCTAGGCGGCGAATTCTGGCAAGCCGAGTTGCACATCTACACAATCCACAGGATGCTCTGCGCCGCAATTCTGAGAAGTCCCATCTGCGCAAGTGTTCCCTAAAACTCGCCGTCGGACGCTTTCACGGTTTCGTAGTTCCGAAAATGAGAAAATATCATTTCCTAATAGGCGCCACGGCTTGACCTTACTCCTAAGGGCATTGTATGCGATAAAAGCCGTCAAAGACTTTGAATTGGTTGTGGAGGCCTCCATGCAGCTTCCGCCTATTGCGACGACGACCGTTGGGAGTTTTCCGCGGCCCGGCTGGCTCGCCACCACCGAGCGGACTCAGGTTGCATTTCGTTGGGATGGCGAACGATTGAGTGAGGCGCAGGATGATGCGACGCTGTTGATCTTGCGCGAGCAGCAGGAGATCGGACTTGACCTGCTCACCGACGGGGAACAGCGCCGGCCTCACTTCATCAACCATGTGCTCGCCGCCTGGGACGGAATCGATCTCGCCGCCCCTGGTGTCAAGAGCGTTTACCGGCGACGGACACAAGAACGTCTGGTTCCCCGGGTCGTGGGGAGAGTGAAGCGGCGTTGCGGGGCGGTCGTTGAGGACCTTCGCTTCGCGAAGGCCCACACACACCAGCCCGTCAAGATGGCCGTTCCGGGGCCAGTCACGGTAGTGGACAGCACACTCGACGAGGCTTACGGCGACGAAGTGGCTCTTGCCATGGATGTCGCCGCTGCCATCAACGCGGAACTTCTGGACCTAGAGGCGGCAGGCTGCGACGTGCTGCAAATCGACGAGCCCGCCATGACACGCTATCACGAGAAGGTCACCGGCTATGGCGCCCGCGCCCTCAACCGCTGCCTCGAAGGAGTCCGCACGCCAACCATCGTGCACCTCTGCTACGGCTATCCGGGAGTCGGCGGCCGCCAACACGAGTACGAATACCCCGAGCTGCTGGAGCAGTTGATGAAGACCCGGATTAGCGGATTTGCAGTGGAATTCGCCAGAAGCAACTACGATCCGTCACTCCTGAGCGCGTGCCGGGGCCGCCTTGTGATGTTCGGATGTGTGGACCCGGGCGACTCGCCTCCACCGCCTGTAGCGGCGGTCGTGGAGCGCGTGCGCACGGCGCTCAGGTACGTAGAGCCGGCGAACCTTATGCTCGCTCCGGACTGCGGTTTGATGACGATCACCCGGGGGCTCGCGCGCGCGAAAGCCAAGTTGCTGGTCGAAGCCGCGCGGCAGCTCAGGCAAACGCTCTAAAGAACCATTGATGCAGGCACTGCCACTTGACCATCGCGGCGGAGGAAGTGGGCGACGGCTTCAGGAGGATACCGTGCAGATGCGCATTGCAGCGGTCGACCTCATCAGCAATACCTGTTTTCCAGCGCTCGCCGCGGGCGCACTAGGCTTTTTGAAAGCTGAGGGTCTGGACGCCCACATTGAACTGGTCACCGCGCTTGAAGTGCGGGGTTAGGAACGACCAGAGAATCGGGAAACTCTACACGCCAATCCTTGGACGGCGAGTACGACAAAACGATGTGAAAGCTGCGTATGCCGCTCAATGCGGCCAGCGATTCTGACGCGGGCGGGCTGACTCTCCCGGCTGAATCCGGCCCCGGCTCTTACCGGATGAGGTCTCTACTGCCTACCCCTCAATGATCTTCTTCCACTTCGCGCGAACCTCCTCCCGGAGCTCTGGGCTCGATTCCGCCACGGGCGGAAAATCCTTTATCCACTCGAACGGCCGGCAGGCGTCGATCAGCGCGCGGGAGTTGAAGCCCTTTTTCCCCGGCTGGATGCGCGGGTCGAGAGGACCGCTCCAGCAGCGGCGGATGATATCGATCGATTCCACCGGATCTGAACGGGTCGCAACGGCCCACAGGATATCGAAGGTGTTGGTCGGGTCGATGTCCTCGTCGACAACGATGACATAGCGCCCGAGATAGGCGCCGGCGTGGACCTGCGAGGCGGCCACAAGCGCCTGGCGCGCATGGCCCGGATAGCGCTGCTTGATCGAGATGATGTTGAGGAGCCTTCCTCCGCCCGCCTCATGACACCACACTCCCTTGACATCCGGAATCCCAGCCTTCTCCACTTGGTCCCAGATGAGCGCGGCCTTCACGAAGCATTTGGCCAGAGAATAGTCCGACGGCGGCCTTCCCGGCCGGGCGCAGCACAGAATAGGATCGTTTCGATGGTAGATGTTCTGTACGCGGACCACAGGCTCGGGTCGGATAGAGCTGGCATAATATCCGGTCCATTCGCCGAACGGGCCTTCCTTTTGGATATCGCCGGGCTCCATGAAACCTTCGATGACGATCTCCGCGTGGGCGGGAAACGGAAGTCCGGTCGCCTTTCCTTCGATAACCTCGACCGGGGCTCCCTTGAGCCCGCCGGCGTAATCGAACTCGGAGACCCCGTAGTCCACTTCATTCCCCGAAACCATAAATAGGACCGGGTCCTGGCCCACAGAGATGATTACGGGGCAACGCTTTCCCTGATCGAAGTACTTTTGGATTTGAATGCGACCGTGCTTCCCCGGCGAGATATAAAGACCCATGCTGGTCTCGTCATGAACCATTCCCCTGTAGGTTCCAAAATTCACCCAGCCCTCTTCCGGATCCTTTGTGATGACCAGACATCCCGTGCCAATATACCTCCCGCCGTCCAGCTCGTGGACGAAGGGAACCGGAAATTTGAGGAGGTTGATATCCTTTCCGCTAAGGACGTTTTCCAGAATGGGACCGCTCTTGACCACCTTGTGCGGGATGGGCTTATGCGCCGCCAGCTTATCGCGAAAAGCCCGGACCAGGTCCAACCCCGAAAGGTCGAGGGGCAATCCCAGGTTCAATGCCATTCGCCTGAACGAGGCGTTTTGCGCGAACAGCGCACGATACCCCCGGGGATAGTCCTTGACGTTGTCGAAAAGCACCGCCGGATCGGGCCCTTTGCTCTCGCGCGCCACCAGCTCCGCGAGCGTTCCCATTTCCAGGTTCCAATCCACGCCGTCGATCTTCTTGAGCTCGCCCAGGCTATCGACGATCTCGAGCCATTCGCGAAGATCCGTATAGGCCGGGGTCTTGCCCGCTTTGATTTCCTCTTCGGCTAACTTCCTGGCTTCAAGTGCTGTCATGCGACTCCCCCTTACGTTTGGTCAATCGTTATTGGTCAATGGTCAATTGTCGCCCCAATCTGCCTCAGTTGTTTTTCATTGAGCGACCATTGACCGTTTCAGCCTGAGGCCGATCCGCCTCCGGCGGAGACTGTTGACTATTGACAAATTCTACGCTCCTAGCATCGACTCATCCATCCCCTCGATGTCCTCGGCGGGAAGGCCGTTGCAACTCTGAGGGTCGAGATGAAGATAGACCTTTTCCCCCGGGGTCATGCTGAGAAAGGGATGGGTGTGGACGCGAAGGAGGCTGTCCCCGACGGCGACCTGGCAGTGGTAGGCATCGCCCATGAACACCGCCTCTTTCACCGTGCCCTCCACGACGTTCTCCGTCTCGGCGGGCCTTTGCTTGTGGACCTCGATATGCTCGGGCCGAATCGAGATCACCGCGGCCTGGTTTTTTTGCAGCCCGGTTGCCGGAACGAAGGAAAAAACTCCGCGCTTGGTCTCGATCCGCCCGGGCGTGGAATTGCCTCCCAATTCCAAAACGCGGCCTTCGATCAGATTGGTCAGACCCAAAAAAGTCGCCGTGAATTTTCTTTTGGGCCTGGAATAGAGTTCATGCGGTGATCCGATCTCGATCAGCTTGCCGCCATGCATGACCGCGATCTGATCGGAAATCGCCAGCGCTTCGCTCTGATCGTGGGTAACATAGATAGTCGTGATGTTGACTCTGCGCTGGAGAGCCTTGATCTCGAATCGCATTTGCTCTCTCAG
>JACPFH010000591.1 GCA_016183075.1 Deltaproteobacteria bacterium
ATCGCGGGGGCCGTGGAAGCCGCCGCTTCAACCGGCGCAGCGATCATGCCGCCCGTCATGGGCGCCGGGGCATTCGTCATGGCTGAAATGACGGGGATTCCCTACATCGAGATCATCAAAGTGGCGGCTATTCCGGGCATTCTCTACTTCGTTTCGGTAGGCGTGATGATCTACTTTGAATCGAGAAAGCTGGGCCTCAGGGGCTTACCTGCAGAGGAGCTTCCCCGCCTACGAGACGTGTGGAGTCGCGGGTGGTACCTCCTTTTGCCGATAGCAGTCTTGATCTCCGCGCTCGTTGCGGGTTACTCCCCCCAAATGGCGGCGCTTTACGGCATCGGTTTCACCATCGTCGTGAGCTGGTTCCGCAAAGAAACGCGGATGGGATTGAAGGAGATCTGGCAAGCCCTGGTGAATACGGGGAGAAATTGTCTGTTCGTTGCGGCTTTGACTGGAGCTGTAGGGGTCCTCATTGGTGTCCTGGCCCTAACTGGAATCGTCATCAAGTTTCCCTACATTCTGGTGGAATTGGCCGGCCAGAACCTGCTCTTCACCATCGCTCTGATCGCCGTGGCAACCTTTGTACTGGGCTTGCCACTTCCAATTACAGCAACCTATCTGATCGTCGCGGTCATCGGGGTCCCCGCCCTTCTTAAGCTGGGCGTGCCCCTGCTCAGCGCCCACCTCATCATCTTCTGGCTCAGCCTCGACTCCAACATCACACCGCCTGTTGCCATGGGGCCATTTGCCGCCGCTGCGATCGCGGGTGCAGATCCTATGAAGACGGGATGGAGCTGCTTCAGATTCGCGAAGATCATCTATGTCATGCCTTTGCTTTTTGCCTACACACACATCTTGCTCACCGGAACGCCGGCCCAGAATATTTGGGCTATAGCTTCCGCCACGCTCGGTGTCGTACTCGTGTCGGTTGTCGGGACCGGCTTTTTCTATGTCAGGACCACGCTGATCGAGTGGTTACTCCTGGCGGCAGCCACCTTTCTAGCCTTTATCCCCTCTTTAGCCACTGCCACCGGCGCCATAGCCATTTTTGCAGCCGTTTACCTCTGGCAGCGGAAAAGGCTGGCAGAAACCATGGAGCCGATCACGGTGAAGGTCGAGAAATTGTGACAAGGCGCACCGCAAGCGCCCTCACGAAAAAATCGTGGCCATCCCGTGGTATCTTTTAGCCGGAAAATCTCAATAGGCTCCCGCCATCGGCCGAGTGACGTGTCAAGTATTTTTCCCCGGCAAAGGTCCGTCAAATTCTCGGCTCCCCGTTCCCTCCTCTACGATTCGCTTGAAGGAAATCCAATCCTTACGCTAACCCCGCCTCCCCGTCGGAATCAGGTGGGCGACGGCTCACCCGCTTGTAACCGCTCAGGCACTGCGGGGGGCCCTGCCAGGAAAAATACTACCCCCGATACGGTGGCCACGACGGTGAAGGTGAGGAAGACGGTCTGATAGTGTCCTTGGATGTCCGCTAGAAGCCCCGCCAGGACGGGGCCGCTGATGCCGAGCGGTGAGGAGAGCAGCTGGAGCACGCCGGTGATCTTTCCATACGACGCGCGGCCAAAATAGTCGCCGGAAATGGAGTTGACCAGCGGCGTGCGCATCCCCCAGCAAAAGCCGTAGATCGCCCCGAACGCGAGCACAGGCCAGATGGAGGCGGCAAAGGCCAGCAGGACGAGCGAGACCGCTGTGCCGAACATTGCCATTCCCAGGAGCAGGTTCTTGGGGTAGCGGTCGCCCAGGAACCCTCCCGCCAGCCGCCCGCCGATGTTGATTGTGTTCATGAACGTGTAGGCCAGCGCCGCGCTGCCGCGGGAGATGCCTACGCCCTGCTCGAGGTGCACAAACAGGTGGACGAATACGGCCGACATGATAAGTGTGTTCAGCCCGTTGCCGATGCCAATGAACCAGAAGGAAAAGGATCCCATCGCCTCGCGCAGAGTGAAATCGAGTTTTCCGCCGCCGGAGGAGTGTCCTCGTGAGATGCTCTCGGGCGCCTCGACCTGACCTGGCTGGTCTCCATCGGGCAGCAGCCCCATCTTCTCCGGGCTGCGCTTGAGGAGCATGGCCGCCGGTATGCCGATGACCCACACGGTAATGCCTGAGGCGATGGCCGCCGTCCGCCACCCCATGGTCGTCTGGATCCACACGATGATCGGCACGGCAATGATGCCCGCCAGCGAGAATCCGATGGTGGTGATAGCCATGGCGAGGGTGCGCTTGCGGCGGAACCAGCTATTCACGGCCGTGGAGACGACCAATATGCCGGAGAAGCTTGTCCCGAATCCCATGATGATGTTTACGGCGTAGTACTGCCAGACGTTGCTCATGAGGCCGAAGAGCACCATCCCCAGTCCAAGGAGCACCACGCCCATGGTCATAACGACGCGCGGGCCAAAACGGTCCACAAGGTAGCCATCCACCGCCCCCAGGAGCGCCGTTTCTGCCTGCGTGATGGAGCGCGGGCCCGCGAGCGCGGTTCGGCTCCACCCAAACTCTTGCCCCAAGGGGACCAGATACGTGGAGAAGGCCTGGAAAGAGATGCCGGTGAGGAACTGGGCGAAGAACCCGACGCCAACAATCACCCAGCCATAATAG
>JACPFH010000592.1 GCA_016183075.1 Deltaproteobacteria bacterium
AACCCGCAGGCGCCTGCCGGCGGGCAGCGAGGATAAATGGTAGACGACTTCGAAGCGCGGCTCCTTTTTCCCCAGATAGTCGACGCAGGTGATGTCCGTAAGGAAGTTGAAAGCCAGCTTGGGATCCTCTTTAAGCTCGCGAAATGCCTCGCACAGCCCTTCCCGCCGGATCACGACGGTCTCGTCACCGCGGAAATCGTGCGTTTCAAGGATCCGATCCGACCAGCGCTCTTTCAGATAATCGAGGGTTGGACTACTTTCAGCCATAAAGGCCTACGCCCACTCCAGGGCCCCCTTTCTCCATACATAGATGAAGCCGATAACGAGAATGAAAAGAAAGATTCCCATTTCAATGAGCCCCAACATCCCCAACTCGCGAAACAGGATCGCCCATGGATAGAGGAATACCACTTCGATATCGAAGATCAGAAACAGCATGGCGACGAGGTAAAATTTCACAGAAAACCGAATCCGCGCATCTCCCCTGGGTGGATTGCCGGACTCGAACGGCTCGCTCTTGACCGGACTGGTTTTCTTCGGCCCCAGCATGTGCGCGATTAGAAGCAGAGAAAGGACCACGACACCGGCGAAGAAAAACACTAAAACTAGCGGAAAATAAGGATGCGTCATAAAGGATGCTGTGCAAAAAAAACCATACCCCCCGTCAGAGAGGTATGGACAGAAGCTCCAGAGATGCCGCCCCGAGCCGGATTAACTTTTTCTATTGGAAAAAAGACCGTGTGTCAAGGTAGCCAAATTACCCACATGGGGTCCGAACGGCCGTCATTTCAGCTCTTCGAGAGTCACTTTGACTTCCTGTCGCTTCTTATCGCGCAGCAACGCGACGCTCACGGTATCTCCCACTTTGTACCGCTCCAAAGCCAGGAAGAGATCGTTGACGGACTCGACCTTGTTCCCGCCAAGGCCCACGATCGCATCGCCGAGCCTCACCCGTCCAAACGCGTCGCGCCGAGTCGGCTGGATGCCCGCCCTGGCGGCCGCGCCTCCCGGCACAACGTCGACCACCAGTACTCCGCTCAATCCGAGCTCTCGTGCGAGCTGGTCCTCCGCCACCTGTACACCGAGCCCCGGCCGAATGGCTTTGCCGTAGCGAATGAGTTCCGGGACGACACGATTAACCGTATCGACAGGAATGGCAAAACCAATCCCGGCCCAAGCTCCTGAGGGGCTGAAAATGGCCGTGTTGACGCCGATCAGTCGACCGGCGCTATCGAGCAGAGGTCCGCCGGAGTTTCCCGGGTTGATCGCCGCGTCGGTCTGAATGACGCCTTGGATCGGTCGACGCGTCACGGACTCGATCTCCCGTCCAAGGGCGCTGATCACCCCGGTGGTCAAGGTCTGATCCAGGCCGAAGGGATTGCCGATAGCGTAAACCCTCTGCCCGACGTGAAGATCCTTAGACGAGCCGATGGGGATAGGGCGGAGCTGACCCTTGGGTGCATCGATGCGCAGCACAGCGAGATCTTTGTCCGGGGCCACACCCACCGCACGCGCCTTCCAGGTCGAGTGATCGGCAAGGGCCACCTGAGCCCCGGAAGCATTTTGGACGACGTGAAAGTTCGTAACGATGTTCCCCGCATCGTCCCAAATAAAGCCCGAGCCTGTTCCTTCAGGAATCTGCAGGAGGTTCAGCGTAAAAACATCGCGCGCAACCGTGAGCGTCGTAATATGCGCCACCGAAGGCGAGGCCCGCCGAAAAAGCGCGATGGTGGCCTGTTCTTCAGGAGCAAAGTCGCTGCGGGGCGTCACCGGTCGCGGGGTCGCTCGAGGGTCCAGAAGCGGAGCCCCCTGGGCCCAAAACTGCCATAGCCAGGCAACCACAACGACCAGCAGCACCACGCCGACTCCAAGATAGGCTAGGCGACTTCGCGATCGCGGACTGTCGTTTGCCGACATCAATACCTCCCAAAAAGCTCTCTCCTACCTGAGCTATCTGTCTTTCTAGCACCAAGCAGCCCGCATCCCAAGCGGCCAGCCGCAAAGGGTAAAGCAAAAAAATTTGAATCTCGCCCGCTGCTTTGTCAAGGCAATTGCGGACCTTGACGAGCAGAGGGAGCATGATTAGTTTTTTTCTGCCCGGAGGGAGTCGTCGAAATCTATGTTGCGAAGGCCGAGGAAGCGACGCCGAAGCAGATCACGGTAAGCGTGAACTAAAGGACTTTGCTTCATCGGCCTCAAGAGGGGAGGACGGTGCCGTCCTCCCCTCTTGCATTTTGCGTTAGCGACAGAGCGTCAAGGAGCAATCACACGAACAAAATTTGCGTTTTTGAAAAGAAAACTTCTATCATTCAGGGAGGGGCGGAGCCAAGTAT
>JACPFH010000593.1 GCA_016183075.1 Deltaproteobacteria bacterium
ACTCGTGGAGATGGTGCCTGCGCCTCTCTCGTGTCAGCCGGTCAAACGGGATGGGTGGGGACCGTGCGCATGAAATATTTCATCGGCGGAGCTACAATCGAATCTCAAGGGCTTACCGATGCCGGTTTATCTACTCGGAAAAGAGCTTGCGTTTCCCCCGGTGGATCACGCCGATCCCAGCGGCCTTCTGGCCGTGGGCGGGGACTTGAGCACCGAGCGCCTGCTCCTCGCGTATCGGTCGGGTATATTTCCGTGGTACGAGGAAGGCCAGCCCATCCTCTGGTGGTCGCCGGATCCGAGGCTTATTCTCCAGCCCGATGAACTCCACATCTCCCGCCGCCTCCGCCAATCTCTCAAAAAGGCAACCTACCGAGTGACCTTTGATCGCGCCTTTGAGTCTGTGATCGAGGCCTGCGCGACCGTGCACCGAAAGGGCCAGAACGGAACCTGGATCACCCCGGAGATGAAAGAGGCTTATATCCGCCTCCATCGGCTCGGCTATGCCCACTCCGCCGAGAGCTGGCTTGACGGGAAGCTGGTCGGCGGCATATACGGGGTCTCCTTGGGGCGGTGCTTTTTCGGCGAATCGATGTTCTTCCACGAGCGCGATGCTTCCAAGGTCGCCCTGGCGACGCTGGTCCAGCGACTTAAGTTTTGGGAGTTCGAGATGATGGATGCCCAGGTAACGACCCGGCACCTGATTAGCCTAGGCGCGAAGGAGATCCCCCGGCGCGTCTTTCTCAAGCGGCTCAAAGCCGCGCTCGGCTTCCCCACGATTCAGGGCAAATGGGATAAGCTCCCCCCTGCGGTCGCGGAGCAGTAAGAGGAATCAGCCCCTCTGAAGAGCCTGGCGAAAGGCCTCTCTACGCTCGACGCTGTAGAGCCGGCGGAAATCCTCCGGATATAACTCCCCCGGTTCCACCTTCAGAGTAACAAGGATAGGACCCTCTTCTTTAAGGATTCGGCCTACCTCTCTTTGCCAACCTTCCAGATCGGAGAACTCGTAGGTTTTGGGATAGCCCGCAGCGCGGGCCATGGCGGTAAAGCTAAAACGTCCAACTCCGGGGAGAGGGACAGCGCCGTTGGTCTCATACGTGCCGTTCTCGCAGACGCAGTGGACGAGGTTCTTGGGAGCCGCTGTGGCGATGGTCACGAGAGTTCCGAGATTCATCAGCAAACTGCCATCTCCGTCAAGCACGATCACCCTTTTGTCGGGTCGGCCCAAAGCCAGGCCAAGCGCATGGGAGGAGCCCTGTCCCATGGCGCCCGTGAACGTGTAGTTGAGATCGCTGGGCGAGATATGAATCCACTCCTGGGCTGCCTTGTAAACCGGCACCATGATTTCATCGCCTCGATGGCGCGCCAGAACCTTCAGACATTCGTCTCGCTTCATCATGGCTAGACAGGCTCCCTTCCGACCAGCAGCGCAACCGGCTGCGAGCGCGCATACGCATGCTCGATCGCCGGCGCGATCTTGGCCGCGTCGCCGAATCTTTCGATAAGATCGTGTTCAATGCCCATTGCATCCAGAATCGGCTCCACGATCCGAAGACCGTAACGTCTCGACCCTGTGGGCGGAACGTCGGGTTCCTTTCCCAGAAGCCCGATCATCATACAGACGGGGTTTTGCCCCTCTACGGCCACGGCTCGCAACGCGTTGATGGAATCCAAAAACCCGGTGTACTGAATCAGAAGAAGCGAGCGATGGCCCGTGCAATGAAGCCCGCTGCAGACGGAAACCCCCTCATCCTCCTTGCACACCTGGACCACTCGGAAATCGGGATCACGCAGCATGGGCTTCAGGAGCCGCTCGCTCGTCACGCGATCGGGCACGGCTACGACAAAGCGAATGCCGGCACGCTTTAGCTCCTTGATGATGTCGGCTGCTCTAATAGAACCGTCTGTCTGGACGCTACTCATAAACGACCTCTCCACTTGGTTCCGGCTATCTTATGCGACCTTCCTATCTTCTGACAAGCCCAAATTAGCTGCCTTTCATCCTCCACTGCCTGAGCCGTACAAGAACGACCCCCGACTCTTTTTCGCTCCTCGAAACTCATCCGCAGCCTATGCTCTGAGGGCCGGCAGTACTTCTTGGCCCAAGAAATCGATCTGCTCGTACCAATCGGCGTAGCGGAATCTGAGATCGTAGACGATATGCTCAGCCCCGGCCTCCTCATAGGCCCGCGTGCCTCGGACAATATCCTGTGGCGTTCCGGCAAGAATCAGACCCTCGATATTCTCCAGTGTTGAGAAGGTCCCCGAGGCCGGTCTCACCCAGGTCGGGTATTTGTTGGCCTCGTTGATCAGAGCCTGGACATTGACTTTGCTGAGCGCTGCTTGTTTGTCTTTGGCCGCGCTGGTCAGCGGCATGACTCCCGCCGTTACCATTTGCCTTCCGGCGTTCTCAGAGAGCGCTCGGAGGTATTCGATGCATTTTCTGAAAGTCGCCAGAGTGATCCGTGCGGGCATCCAGCCGTCGCCATACTCCACAGCGCGCCGGCAGGAAGCCGGCGTCCCGCCTCCACACCAGATCGGAATGGTATGTACCGGAAGAGGCTTGATCTCGACATCGTCGAAGTCGAAGTAGCGGTCCTTATGCGAGACTCTTTCTCCAGCCCATAGTCTCCGACAAATGTCCGCATTGATCCTTGCTAGATTTGCCCGGTCTGCGAGCGTGCTCGGGCGGCCCGCCGCGGCGAATTCATGCGGGAACCCACCCAATCCCATCCCCATGATGACCCGGCCATTGGAAATCATGCTTAACCCCGCGAAGAGCTGGCCCAGATGGATCGGGTTTCGGTGGCAGATCGCCATGGCGGTGCCAAGGGTGAGCTTCTCCGTGACCGAGGCGATCGCGGACAGGATCAGAAACCCATCGATATGAGAATTGTCCGTTCCCTCTATCCCGTGCGGCACGAAAACAAGATGATCTCTAACCCACACGGAGTCGAAGCCATAGGCCTCGGCTTTTTTTGACCCTTCCAGACATTTCTCAACTGATGCATGCTCGCAAAAATGAGGCAGGAGCAATCCAAACTTTAACTCTGTTCCCATAGATAAACTTCTTCCACAGCTTCGTAGAGCTTTGCAAATGCTCCTGTGCTGGCCGAGAACAGAGGAAAGCCCCGGCGCAGTTGCCGATAGTTCCCTTAGCAGGCTGCGGAAAAAGTGATTTTCATGCTTCGAGAGCCTCAGCATGAACGGAAAATGATCAATGATTTCAACATGACCTCCGTTCGCCCTGAGCTTGTCGAAGGGTGAACGGAGAGTTTTTCAGCAGCCTCTTAAATCCGTTGCGGCAAACGGAATCGCTGTGGCGTCGAGCGAGCGCGGCCGCGCATACTTGTCCATGAGGGGTGACAGTGCTATAGCCGTAAAAAATACGGAGGTTTTATGGCGCGCTATGACTTGATCATCCATGGCGGAAGAATTGTCGACGGCACGGGCAATCCTTGGTTCTACGGCGACATCGCGGTCAAGGGCGGAAAGATCGCCAAGATCGGCAGGCTCAACCCGTCATCGGGCAAGCGCGCGATTTCAGCCAAGGGAAAGGTCGTTACGCCCGGCTACATCGACATGCACACCCACAGCGATCAACCGCTCGTCGCCGACGGCAACGCCGAGAGCAAGGTCCGCCAGGGGGTGACGCTCGACATCATCGGCGAGAGCCAGACGGTGGCGCCGCTTCAGGGACCGCTTCAGGAGGAGTATGTCGCCGAGCACCGGCGGCGTAACGACATCGAAGTCGACTGGACGGACTTCACCGGCTACTTCCAGAGACTGATGCAGGGCGGGATCTCGGTGAATGTCGCCTCCGGCGTTTCTCCCCAGCAGATAAAAAAGATCGTAGTTGGGTTCAAAGAGCGGCCGGCAACCAGAGAGGAGCAGGAGAAAATGAACCGAATGGTGGCCGCCGCGATGGCAGAAGGAGCGCTCGGGCTCACCGCCGCCTGGCACGCCAAAGGGCCGGAAAACACCGACGAAGTGATCGAGATGGCCAAGGTGGTAAGGCGCTACGGCGGCTACTACGGCGTGCACCTGGGGAGCGAAGGCTTCGACATCATGGAAGAGCTCGACAAGGCGATCCGCGTGGCCCGAGGGGCCCAGATCCCCGTCCACGTTTACCACCTCAAGATGCGCGCCAAGAGCAACTGGGGACGCGTTCGCGAAGTCATCGCCCGAATCGAGCAGGCCCGGCGCGAAGGGCTGGAGATTACCGCGAACCAGTATCCCTATACCGCCATGCAACATCCCTGGCGACGCCTTTTTCCGCGCTGGGTCCAGGATGCCCCCGCGAGCGAAATGATCGCGCAATTCAATAACCCCGCCTTGCGAGAAAAAATCATCGGCGATCCCGAATTCGAGCAATACGTGAACGAGCACGGCGGCTGGGAGGGCGTCGTCGCCTCGCGTTTCGATACCCCGGCGCTAAAGCCCTTCGAGGGGAAGACCATCGCCGAGATCGCCCGGATCCGCGGCAAGGATCCGGTGGGCACCTGCTTCGATCTGATATTCGAGGAGGGGATCTTCATTTACGGCGTGCATCACACGATGTCGGAGGAGGATGTCAAGACCGTCATGCGCGTGCCTTGGGTTTCGGTGGGATCGGATGGGAGCGCGTTGAACCTTAAGTTTCCCGGCAAGCCCCATCCGCGAAGCTTCGGCACCAATGTCAGGGTCCTGGGGAAATATACGCGGGAGGAGAAGATCCTCACGCTGGAGGAGGCGATCCGGAAGATGACTTCGCTGCCCGCCCAGGTTCTCGGCCTTAAAGACCGCGGCCTACTCAGAGATGGCTACCGGGCGGATATCGTTGTCTTCGATCCCGATACGGTCGCCGACACGGCTACCTACGAAAACCCCAAGCAATACCCCAAAGGAGTCGAGTACGTGCTGGTGAACGGCACCGTGGTCATCGATCAGGGAGAGCACACCGGTGCGCGGCCGGGGAAGGTGATCTACGGGCCGGGACGCAAAAAATCGCCAATCGTTAATCGTCAATAGTCAATGGGCCTATTCACTTTTCACTGATCACAGGTTACTGTTCACCCTAATCCGAAATAAATTTTGGCCCCTACATGATCAACTTCCCTCTCCCGTCGCGG
>JACPFH010000594.1 GCA_016183075.1 Deltaproteobacteria bacterium
GGCGCCGGGCACAGGAAAGACCCTGCTTGCCCGCGCAGTCGCCGGCGAGGCGGGGGTTCCCTTCTTCAGCCTCTCCGGTTCTGACTTCGTCGAGATGTTTGTCGGAGTCGGGGCGGCTCGGGTGAGGGATCTCTTTACCCAGGCGGTACAGCATGCGCCCAGCATCATATTCATCGACGAGCTGGACGCGTTGGGAAAGGCAAGAGGGACGAGCATGCTTTCAAGCAACGATGAGCGTGAACAGACCCTGAATCAACTTTTGTCGGAAATGGATGGGTTCAATCCGAACCAAGGGGTTATCATCATGGCTGCCACCAACCGGCCGGAGATCCTGGATCCTGCGCTGTTACGTCCCGGCAGATTTGATCGGCAGATCCTGGTGGATCGTCCCGACATCAAGGGACGCACAGAGATCCTCCAACTGCACGCGAAGAAGGTGAAGCTCTCGCCTGATCTCGATCTCGGTGTAGTGGCGGCCAAGACACCCGGCTTTGTTGGCGCCGACCTGGCTAACATCGTCAATGAGGCTGCCTTGCTGGCGGCGCGCCAGGGCAAGGACTCCGTGGAAATGGCCGACTTCGACGAGGCGATCGAACGAGTAGTCGCGGGACTGCAAAAAAAGAGCCACGTCATGAACCCCAAGGAAAAGAGAACCGTCGCCTATCACGAGTCCGGCCATGCTCTAGCGGCGGAGCTCGTGCCTGGCGCTGACCCCGTTTCCAAGATCTCTATTATTCCGAGGGGGATGGCTGCCCTGGGTTACACACAACAATTGCCAACGGAGGACCGCTATCTCATGACTCGTTCTGAACTGCGCGCGCGAATCCACGTCCTTTTGGGGGGGAGGGTCGCGGAGGAGATTGTCTTCGGCGATATCTCTACCGGCGCTCAGAACGATCTCCAGCGAGCCACCGAGATCGCCAGGACGATGGTTACACAATTCGGTATGAGTGAGAAGCTGGGCTTAGTATCTCTCGAGGGGCCCCGGACTCCTCTATTCTTGCCTGTGCCGACTCACAGCCCTAAGGAGTATAGCGAGGAAACCGCCCGGGTCATTGACGAGGAGGTTAAGAAAATACTGTCAGAAGCCCATGTCAAAGTTCGAGACATCCTAGCCTCTCGCCGCTCGGCGCTGGAGGAGTTGGCGAAGCTGCTTCTGGAAAAGGAAGTTGTTGACAGGCCCGAACTGCAAGCTATTCTAAAAGTGAGGAGCATTGACAGCATCAAGGAGAAAAAGGGATCTGTAGAAACGCATGGGACCGAGAACTTTGAGGGGAAAAGGGAGTAGAGCGGGAAATAGTCGAGGAAAGAAAGTGCGTTAAATCTCGGATGACTCCCACGGGCTCTTCTTCATATCTATCTGTACAGTGCTCGGACCGGAACCGGAGTGCATACGGCATGGACTTAGGCATTGGAGCCAATCCCGCCTAGACACACCGCAGAGAAAATTGTAGCCTATTACAGGAGTGCATCAACCGCAGAGGTTTGTCGTCTTAACAAAGAATGACCGACCGAGCCCCAGGGGGGGGAGTCGACTGTTGTTGTAATCATCGTGGGAATCGAAAGGAGACACGATCATGATTCAACAGGCTCCTCAAGCAAACCAGTTCAAACAGCGATTGCGTGATTCGTTGCGGCGCGAGACCCTGAATTCTCGCCCCGTCAAGATTGCAAGACACGCCAACGTCTATACTTGTGGTGATCGAGGCGAGATGGTCTACTTCATCGAGAGCGGACAGATCAAACTTCTCATGCTCTCGTCCGAAGGAAGAGAGTGCATCCTTGCCATTCACAGCGCGGGAGATATTTTCGGCGAGCTGTGCCTGTCCGGGGTGGGCGCGCGCCTTGAAACGGCGACGGCGATGACACAAACGATGTTAAAGCAAATACCTTGCTCTCAATTCTTGGGGCGTCTAAGTCGCGACTCGCTGTTCGAGGGCTTCGTGCGCTATCTGGCAGTGCGCATCGCCGACCAACAGCAGGTCATCGCCAATCTGGTGACGGTGGATAGCGAACAGCGGCTGGGCCAGACGTTGTTACAACTGGCACGCACAATGGGCAAGAAAGATCCGCGCAGCATTCGCATCGAACTGAAGATTTCCCATGAAGAATTGTCCGAGATGGTGGGAACGACGCGGCCTCGGATCAGTCTGTTTATGCAGCGATTTCATAACCTTGGGCTGATCGAGACGACTAGAGATCGCTTTCTCATCATCAAAGAAAAGAAACTTACCGATTACCTAACTCAGATCGCCTAAATCGCGACCGGGATCAACGCTGGCGTGAAGGCGAGATCCCGTTGGCCTTTGGCACCAGCGGATTGCGCGGCCTGGTCAAAGACATCACCGACCTCGAGGCCTACATCAATGTCAAAGCTGCGCTCCGGTATTTGTTGAGCATTGGTGATATTCGTGCAAGCAGCGGAGTGGTCATCGCCGGCGACCTCCGGCCGAGCACTGACCGCATCATGCGCGCCTGCGCCCAAGCGATTGTCGACTCGGGCTGCCAGGTGGAGAACGCGGGCAAGATCCCTACGCCCGCATTGATCTCTCACGCCATCTCCACCGGACGCGCCGGCGTGATGGTGAGCGGCAGCCATATTCCATTCGATCGTAACGGCATCAAGCTCAACAAGAGCGTCGGCGAGGTCCTGAAGCTGGACGAGCCAGGCATCACGCGCGAGGTCGAGCGCGTGCGCTTCGAGGAGTACAGCCGGACCGCGACCGGATCGGCCTTCGACGCCTCTGGAATGCTCAAGCGATCGCCAGATCTACCGCCGCTCGATCGCGCCGCCGAAGAAGCCTACGTCCGCCGCTACCTGCAGAGCTTCCCCTGCGGCGGCCTTTCTGGCCAGCGCGTCCTTGTGTATCAGCATTCGGCGGTGGGCCGCGACATCTTGCCGCGCATCCTGCGCGAGCTGGGCGCCGAGGTGGTCACCGCTGGGCGCAGCGAGACGTTCGTTTCCATCGACACGGAGAACATCACCGACGAGCAGCTGGATCGTCTGGAGGATCTCGCCATCACTGCCGAAGCGGGCGGCCGGCCGCTTCATGCAATCGTGTCCACCGATGGCGACTCCGATCGGCCGTTGATGACCGCAGTGCTGCCCGCCGCCACGGCCCACCCGGGCGGCCGACGCGTGCGTTTCTTGCCCGGCGACCTACTCGGCATCGTAGTCGCGGAGTACCTGCGCGCGGATGGCGCCGCGGTGCCCATTAGCGCCAACGATGCTGTCGAGCGACGTATGGGCGAGCGCGGGGTTTATCTCCAGAAGACCAAGATCGGATCGCCCTATGTTATCTTTGCCCTCGACGAGTTGCGCCGCGCCGGAACACACGCACGGATCGTCGGCTGGGAGGCCAACGGCGGCTTTTTAACCGGCAGCGATATGGCTTTCGCCGCGGAGACGATGGTTGCGTTGCCGACGCGCGATTCGACGTTGCCCATCGTGGCTAACTTGTTCGCTGCGGTCGAGCGGCGCATGGGCTTGGCCGCACTGTGGAGTCGGCTGCCTGCACGCTTCGGCCGCGCCGGCTTGATCGACAACGTACCGGTCGTGGTTAGCCAGGCCATCCTGGCTCGCCTGATTCCACCCGGCGACACGATCGAGGTGGAACTCGATGGCGTGGGGCGCGTAATCGATCGCAGTCGTCCGGACGCGATGCCCACGCCGCTCGCGGAACTGGCGACCGCAGACTGGCAGCGGCGTAAAGCGACGTTAACGCGTTTCTTCACGCCCGCGCTCGGATTCGGCGACATCGTGCGGATCAATGTGCTTGACGGCGTGCGCGTCTATTTCCACAATGGCGACGTCGCGCACGTCCGGCCTTCGGGCAACGCGCCTCAGATGCGTATCTATGCCAATAGCGATTCGCAAGCGCGCGCAGATCAAATCGTGGAGCTTGGGGTGCGCGAACCTGATGGGATCTTGCGCCACCTGGAACGAGCGTTCACGCAAGGTACGATCGTGACCTTGTGAGAGAGAATCTGGGTGTCTCACCGCAACTGTTAGCATGCGCCCGAGATCCCGCAATTTCCGTCACCGGCCCAAATCCATAGACTTTTCATACGTCTCGGTAAGTTCCCTGGAGCGGCTGCCCGGGGGTATGGGCCGCGCGATAATTCTTTTCAAAATCGTCTAATATTAGACAGAAAATCTTCCCGAGTTGGAATAGCATGAAAATGTGGCCCGGAGTCGAGCCGGGGCGTTGGCCCGCTCGACTGGAGCTGTAAGCAGGCTAGGTAAGGAGCTTGCAATCGTTCCTGTTATTTAAGTGAAAGGACAAATAGCATGAAAACAGGCCGTAATGGCAACAGGATCGATACCACCCTGGGGGAGCTTGTAGCGACCATCAGCGAGGTGGCCTATGAATATTCCCATGACACGAAAGAGGCCTACAACCTCGCCCGTCTGGTTTTGGTCGATATTCTGAAAAAGGCGTCCCCCCGAAGTAAAAGTGTTGATCGGCACTTTTCCGGAAGTAAGCACCTGCATTAGTACGTTTCAATCCGGCTTTTTCCTCATGACGGGCTCCGGCGCAATAGTCGCCTTAAAAATGCCATTTACAAAACTCGCATCGTCCTGATCAAACCCTCCAAATACGACGACGACGGTTATGTGATTCGCTTTTGGAAAGGCGTCCTCCCGAGCAACACGCTCAATGTCCTGCACGGTTTGACCGAAGAGGTGAAAAGGGGGTGTCCTTTCGCGTGCTCCTTTTCGTTTCGCTAGAACCGCTTAAAACTGTTCGCCTCCGGGTCGGCTCATGGAGACCCTTCTACCTCAGAGCACGCGATTTCTGTCCCGCCCTTTTGTAAAGGCCAGGATATTTTCCATCACTTCATCCATCAAACGCTGGCGCGCCTCGCGCGCGGTCCAAGCGCAGTGAGGCGTCACCAGCAGGTTGTCCAGCTCCTTTGCCGCCTTGATGAGCGGATGATCCGGTGGGGGTGGTTCCTGGGTGAGTACGTCCAGTGCCGCGCCTGCGAGCCAGTTCTCACGCAGGGCCTGGATCAGCGCTTCGCTATCAATGAGAGCACCACGCGCCGTATTAATCAGGAAGGCCGAAGGCTTCATAAGAGACAAGGCACGGCTGTCGATCAGGTTTTTTGTCTGCGGGACTAAAGGGCAGTGGAGAGAGACAATGTCCGCCCGTTTGAGGAGTTCATCTAAGGGTAGACGGCCCGGCGGGAGCGGACCTTGAGAGCCGGGACGGGCAGCGGTCAGCACTTCCATGCCGAAGCTACGGGCCATCTCAGCCACTCTGCGGCCGATATTCCCGTAGCCGACGATTCCTAGTTTCTTGCCGGAAAGCTCCAAGGTGGGGTATTCGAAGATCGTATAGATCGGGCTTTTTTCCCAGGCCCCCGCGCGCACCAGGGCCCCGTAACTGCCCGCACGGGTGGCAAGCTCGAGGAGGAGGGCCATGGTGAACTGGGCGACGGATTGAGCCGCGTACCCGGGAACATTGCACACTGTGATGGCGCGCGCCCGGGCAGCTTCCAGATCCACGTTGTCGGTGCCGGTAGCGGCGATGGCGATCAGCTTAAGATCTTTTGCGGCGGGCGAATCGAGCAGCGCTCTGTCAAGCACCACTTTGTTGAGAACGACCACATCATAGCCTTGAAGGCGCTGCGCCACCTCGGTTGGGGCCGTCAGCTTGTGGATGACACATTTCCAATTTTCGCCAAAGCGCTTTAGCGAAACGTCACCGAAGGTAGAGGCGTCGAGAAAAACGATGCTGAGCTTGCCGGCCATGTTACGGCTCGCGCTCGATTCTCTTAGCCTCTTCCCAAAGGGCGTCCATTTCCGCAAGCGAAGACTCGGAGGGGCTCTTGCCCTTTTGTCGTAGCCGGGCTTCGATGTGGGAAAAGCGCGTCACGAAGCGGTCGCTGGCCATGGCCAGTGAATCCTCGGCATCGAGATCGAGGAAGCGCGCGAGGTTTACCAGGGCGAAGAACAGGTCGCCCGCTTCTTCCTTCAGGCGGCGTTTATCGCCGGTGGTTTGAGCCGACTTGAGTTCGCTAAGCTCCTCCTCGACCTTCTCCCACACCGGCTCGATTCGTGGCCAATCGAATC
>JACPFH010000602.1 GCA_016183075.1 Deltaproteobacteria bacterium
GGCTCGCCTTCAGGGCCACAAGCAGCGCGCAAACCGGGACTTTCATAGAATTCTCCTTTCCTGAATGGAAGGTTGTGGCACCTCGAGTTCAAACTCCCATAGGACGAATCAGACGGCGGCCTGAAGTAAACCCGCGCTACGGCTTCTTTGAAAACTCTTACGAGATGAACGGGGATGCGAAATCAAGCGGTACGAAGGTCAACACGGTCCAGATATTGCAGCCCTGAGGGGCAAAGTCAAGCACTTCACCACAAAGGTTTGCATCCAAAATTTAGGGGCTTCGCGGCTGCCTTCGCTCCACGGCCTCCCGCATTGACCCTTCCGCCACTTGCTGGGGCTGGCTCTCTCGGGGAGCGCGCTCTCGGCTGCGGCCGATGGGTTTGTGCCATAAGTCGTACCGTCCGTGATCGGACGTCCGCAGCCTCGCTCGCGCTCCCCTCGGTCACCGGGGCAGACCATTCCGATCGACCGGGGGAGTTAATGTGATTGAGTTGGGTATACGGAAATCACGATTGTTCCGGCGACGGTAAGGAGCGTGCCGGCTACGGTCCGAGAATTGACCTTCTCGATATCCCGCATCAAGATCACAACACCAATCAGGACCCACATCGGCGTGGTCCCGATGAAGGGCGCGACCAAGACGACCGGCCCGACGCTGAGGGCGGCTACGAACAAGAGGAATCCCATCGTCTCGAAAAGGGCCGCCACGATGAACGACCTGAGCGCTTGGCGATTCCACCGGAGTCGATGGCTATAATTCGGTAAGGCCAGGGTGCCTCCCAGGGTAGTGAGGGAAACCACCCCAACGACGGCGGAGAGGAAGATCGGCTCATTGGAAAATCGCAGCGCATAGCGGACGATCGGGTTGACGACCCCCGCGAGCAACGCCGCTGCGAGCGGTAGAAGCACGTGCCACCGGCGATAGGACGAAATCCTCTCTTCGCGTTGCCAGCAAATGAGCATGATGCCCACGACCACGAAGATCGTCCCCAGCGCGATGGCCAGGTTGATCTCTTCCTTCAGCGTCGCCACGGCAAATGCCGCGCTGAATAGAGGATGCGTTGCTCGAAGCGGCGTGCTCCTGGCCGCGCCAAGCTTGGCCATTCCTGTGTAGCTGAGAAGACGGATGACCGGCATCATCAGGCCTACGATGATGAACAGTTTCACGGCCAGAGGCGCAACGGGTGGAATAGCGCCACGAAGAAGAACAATCGCCCAGAGCACAACGCTCTGGACGATCATGGATACCCAGGTCGCCGTGAGCGGCGTGGAGAATAGCAGGCCCCGGCGCGAGGCGATGTTTGCGGCGGCGTAGGCGACAGCGGCGCCGAGACCGATCAGTTGCGGCGAGAAGTCCATGCGCAAATTTCTCCATTTGATTCTGAAAGGAGCTTGGAGTCAAGCGTTCGAATCTGGTAAGTTAGCATGGAAGATTTAGGGCGGAGGAAGAACATGAGCAAGGAAACCGCTTTGATCCAGGGCTATCACGCCCACGTCTACTATGACCCCGAAACCCGTGAGGTAGCCGCGCGGGTGCGGGAAGGGTTGGCGGCTCGATTTCAGGTCCTGCTCGGGAGCTGGCATGACAACCCCGTTGGTCCCCATCCGAAGTCGATGTATCAGGTGGTTTTCTCTCCGGCGCAGTTTGGCCAGATCGTTCCGTGGCTGATGCTCAACCGCGAAGGGCTGGATATCCTCGTCCATCCGGAGACCGACGACAACGTAAAAGACCACGTGGAGCGGTGTCTGTGGCTGGGAACGAAGCTCAAGGTTGATGTCAGGGGGCTGGGGCGCTAGGGAGCGCGGCAGCGTTGTTTGATCTATGTCGGGCGAGACCGAGCACAAAACAGAGCCGGCGGAAGCACAGCCGCACCGGTCGGGTTTTGTCGCGATCGTCGGACGGCCGAACGTGGGAAAATCCACGCTCCTCAATCAGCTTTTGGGGGAAAAGATCGCTATCGTAACCCCCAAGCCGCAGACGACGCGGAACCGGATCCGCGGCATCAAGACGTTGGCGAACGCCCAGATTGTCTTTTTGGACACGCCGGGGATTCATCGCGCCCATTCCTTGATGAACCGGCGCATGGTGGAGACCGCCCTCAACACGCTCGATGAAGTCGATTGCGTTCTGTGGCTCGTGGATGCGAGCGCAGGGATTGGCGGCGAGGACGAGGATATCGCGCGGACGTTGTCCCGATCGGAGGCGGCCACGCTCATCGTGCTCAACAAGATCGACGCGGTCGGCAAGGGAAACCTCTTGCCGCTGATGAAGCGGGTGGCCGAGATTTTGCCCGACAGGGAGATCGTGCCGGTGAGCGCGCTCAAAGGGGAAGGGCTGCCGCTGCTATTGGATCTCATCATCAAACGGCTCCCCGAAGGGCCGCGATATTATCCGGAGGAAGAGCTGACGGATCAGACCGAGCGCTTTTTGGCGGCCGAGATCATCCGGGAGAAAGTGTTCCTGCTCAC
>JACPFH010000603.1 GCA_016183075.1 Deltaproteobacteria bacterium
AGCCGAACTCCGCCCGCACGCGCGCGGCTTCCTCCAGCTTCGCCTCAATTTTGTCCTGCATCCCGACAAGCTTTAACTGGTGACGGAGATTGGAGATCATGCCGCCGGGAACCTGATGAAGGTATTGGGAGTGATCGTATTCCAACGGCCTTCCGATCGGTAACCCCTCCCGCCTCGCAATGAAAGTAAGCTGCTCCTCTACAGGCTTGACGGCCGCCTCATCGACGAGCGGAGTGTGGCCCAGGGCGCGCAGGTTTCTCGCTACGTTGAAGATAGAAGGCTGGGCGGAGCCGTTGGCCAGCGGTGGAACGGCCGTGTGGAGGGTCGTGAGACCAAGTTTGACGGCCTCGAGATAGTTGAGCGAGGCCAGGCCGTTATTGCAGTGCGCATGAAACTCGACAGGGACATCGCCGGCATTCTTGAGCACCACGGGAATGAGGGTTCGCGCGCGCGCGGGAGTAAGTAGCCCGCCCACGTCCTTGAAGCAGATCCGATAGGGCCGGATGGCAGCCGCTTCTCGCGCCTTGCGGGCATAGTATTCGTCGGTATGCCGGGGGGATACCGAGTAGATCAGGTTTGCTACGGTGTCCATCCCGAGCTTTTTCAGCTCGTCGATCTCCACTTTGAAGGCGTCGTAGTCGTTCCAGGGGTTCGAGGTCCGGGTAAGCGTTATGCCGTAGGAAACGATCCGCTCAACCATAAGGCGAAGGACGCAGCTCGGTGTCTTCTCGAAGGCAGAATGGACGCCGCCGTGATAGCGAAGGCGGGTCTCTTGGAAGCGCTTCGTCCCGAGCCGGAGCCAGTCCCAGGGATCTTCCTTGTGCTCCCTGACGAATTTCTTGAACATGGTTGTGACGAAAAACTCCATGGACTCAAAGCCGGCCCGATCCATGCGGTCGGCGACCGAGAGCATCATTCCGGTTCTCATCCCCAGAGCCCAGAGACTTTGGGGACCGTCGCGCACCGTGGTATCGATAAAATGGATTTCGCTCATGCCGTCTCTTTAACATAGCTTTCGGGTCAACTTCCAATGGGCGCTCAGGTCAACAGGGTGTTGAAAAACCCTGTTCACAGACCGGTCAAAAAGGTCCCAGATGCAAGGCGCGCGAGAAACCGACGAGCGGAGGCGTACTTGAGCAGTACGTTGGAGCGAGGCGGTCGAGCGCAACGAAGCAGATGGGCCTTTTTCAACGGTCTGGTCAAAGGTTGACACTGCGGGTCCCGATCGGATAGTTTCCCTTTTGCCTTCCTTGCTCGCCGCGCATCCGCTTGATCCATAGGAAGGGATCGTTGATGACCGACCTAAGAAGCTTTCTTGAGAACGCCAAAAAGGCGGGGCCGGAAAGCTTTCTGGAGATCAGAGAGAAGCACGACATCAAGTTCGAAGTGTGCGCTTTGGTCGCGGCGCTGGAAAAACAGCGACGCGCCCCGCTTCTCCTGTTCACGAACCTGGACGCACTACAGGGCGGACCTTCCGCTTTCCCGTTGTTGATCAACACATTCGCGTCGCGGCGGGCCTGCGCCATGGCCCTCGGCCTGCCCCCTGAAAAAAGCGGCTTCGACCTCGCTTTCGAGTTCCAGCGCCGGGAAGCTGTCCGGACAAAACCGCGGGTCGTGAGCCGCAGCGAGGCGCCGGTCAAAGAAGTGATTGCGCCGCCGAACCTTCACGCCCTGCCCATCCTGACCCACCATCTGGAAGACAAGGGCCCGTACCTTACGATGACGTGGTCGGCGCGGGACTTGGAAACCGGCGTCTACAATTCCTCTTTTCACCGTTGCTACGTGCGCGATCCGCGCCATCTGGTCATGTTCTTCGAGCGGCGACATCTGTGGGAATATTATCTCCGCGCCGAACGGCGCAACGAGCCTCTCCCGGTCGCCTGCGTCGTCGGCCACCATCCCGCTTATTATCTGGGTAACTGCGCGCTCACGGGTATCAACGAGGACGAGTACGAGAGCATCGGCGCCGTTATGGGAGAGCCGCTTCGTCTCGTCGCTTCCGAAACGTTCGGCGAGCGGTTGCTGGTGCCGGCCGACGCGGAGATGATCATCGAAGGCCGCCTTCTCCCTCACGAGCGTGACGCGGAGGGCCCCTTCGGCGACTTCACGGGATACTACGGACCCCCGACCGAGTCTCCCATCGTGGAGATCACCGCGCTCACCCATCGCCGCGATGCCCTATGCAGGGATATTTTCGTCGGCCACCGCGAACATGCTCTGCTCGGCGCGATCCCGAAGGAAGGCAGCATCTACCGCAAGGTGCAAAGCGTCGTGCCCACGGTATCGGCCGTGTGCCTGCCGGTCAGCGGCACCGGCCGGTTCCACTGCTACATCAGCATCGACAA